>JAMXCW010000005.1:0-76374 GCA_024451685.1 Candidatus Bathyanammoxibius amoris
CCGGGCGGCTTCCTGTCTCTGCTCCGCAAAAGCCCTCTGCGTATATTCCCTTTGGGCTTCCTCTAGCCTCCTCTGCTGTGCCCCCGCCGGATCGTTGACGTCGAACTCCGCCCTGCCAAGCTCCCTGTAGGTCAGCGCCTTTACGAAACTGTCTTCTACCTTCTCGGCGGACTTCTTGGCCAGCTCAAGGGTTTCACGCGCGCCGGCAGTATCCCCTGCCTGGGCCTGTTCTCTAGCCATCTTTTGGTAAGTCCAAGCCCTCTCAAAATCGTTCTCAATCCGGGCGGCTTCCTGTCTCTGCTCCGCAAAAGCCCTCTGCGTATATTCCCTTTGGGCTTCCTCTAGCCTCCTCTGCTCTGCCCCCGCCGGATCGTTGACGTCGAACTCCGCCCTGCCAAGCTCCCTGTAAGTCAGCGCCTTTACGAAACTGTCTTCTACCTTCTCGGCGGACTTCTTGGCCAGCTCAAGAGATTCACGTGCGCCGGCAGTGTCCCCTGCCTTGGCCTGTGCGCGGGCTATACTCTGGTAGGCCCACGCCCTCTCAGCATCGTTCTCAATCCTGGAGATATTCTCTTTCTCACCCGCCAGGTACATCTGCATAGCTTGCCTTCGTGTCTCCTCCTGCCTTCTCTGCTGTGCCCCCGCCGGGTCGTTGACGTCAAGCTCCGCCTTGTCAAGTTCCCCATAGACCAGCGCCTTTGCGAAGCTGTCTTCTACCTTCTCGGCGGACTTTCTGGCCAGCTCAAGGGTTTCACGTGCGCCGGCAGTGTCCCCTGCTTGGGCCTGTGCGCGGGCTATCCTCTGGTAGGCCCACGCCTTCTCAAAGCTGCCCGTAATCCTGGCTGCGTCTGCCCTGGCACCCGCTATGTCACCCTCATTAAGCTGCTTGGCGACCTCCTTCGTGTAGTTCCCCGGCCCTGTACCCTTAACGTCTTCAGGGTGGACGACTACGGGTTTGTCTGGAGGTATAAGTCTGAGGTCAACGGGGGCAGAGCCCTTGGTGCCCTTCTCAAAGAGGCGTGTTGTAGGCCCCATTAGGCTCAAGCCGGACGAGCTGGAGGATTTAGAGGCGCCAACGGGGGGTGAGATGTCAAACTTCTTTGCCAGACTATCAAGCATATTATTCACCCTATGTTTTGCCTCTTTGAGCTTTTGTTCCTCTAGGCGTTCTTTTTCTTCGCGCTTTTGCTTTGCAAGCCGCTCTTCTTCCAACTGGGCCTCAAACCTTTGTTCTCTAAGCCGTCTTGTCTCTGCCTCCCCCTGCTCTTTCTTTCTCTCTTTGGCCTCTTTTAGGTTGTCCCGGGCGGTTTGATGTTCCGGATTAACCTTTATCGCTTCTTCAAAACGGCTTATAGCGCTGTCATAATCTCTCTTCTCGTAGTATTCAATACCTTTCTTATTAACTATCCTGCTTTTGACCAGTAGGATATTTTTGCGGGTGACTGCATTATTCGGGTTAATCCTTAGCGATTCTTCGTACAATTTTAAGGCGTTTTCGTATTCCTTCCTGTTATCGTATTCAACACCTTTATTATTTATGGCGCCTGCGAGATTTAGACGGGCGGTTTCATTATTCGGATTAATCCTTAGCGCTTCTTTGTGCAATCTTATGGCGTTATCCCAATCACCAATCTCCTCGTACTTAAGACCTTCATTGCTTGCCAAAATACTATCATTTATCTGTTGCTGCCTCGCCAATTCCGCGGGTGAAAGACCTCCGCCGCTGCCACCACCGCCGCCACCACTACCACTACCGCCGCCACCACCGCCCCCTCCATCATGGGGAAAATGTGACTGCGGCTGATCCTTTTGGCAGATCGGACACCAAAACAGGTCAAAACCACCTCCTTCAACCAGAGAAGGGTAGCAAATGTCCAACGTAAGGGGCACTAGAAGAACACAAAGGCAGGTAAGCCATATTGAAGGCTTAAATTGCATCGTGAAACACCTCCCTTAAATAGGGATTCATGCTGAGTCTCTCTGCGGAAAGTCTATCACCAGAGAAAGAATTGTCAAGTTTTTATAGGAGAAGTATTTGCATTCCGGGCACTGCTCTCTGAGGGATGGACAGACCCCTGGAGGAAGAACTGAAACTACTACTGCCGAGGCCCTTGATAATGCTCTCACCGGGTATTACAATGGCCTCGACACTTACCCGGAAAGGGCGCCGCTTCTTGGAAAAATCTGTGAAAGACACTGCAGAGGCCTCTTACGTGAGTAGGGCAAATACACAGAGGGGAAGGCTATATGCGTCTGGGTAAACAAGTATCCGCGTGTGGATTAGTTTTTGCGACGTTACTCCTTTCACCCATCCTCATTGTTGCCGCCGGGCTTACTGATACTGAGATTGGAGAGTTCCGGGCGCTCCTGGAAGAAAGAAGACTGGGAACGCCTGAGGTTAAATCCGGGCCGTTTACTGATAAGGAGGCATCCGTGCTGCGGGGCTTGCTCGACCGGTTCAAGGGCGTAACGTTTGGCGGGTATATTAATAACTATTACCAGTATGAGAGTGTTGACCCTCCCGCGGGGGACAGTCGCGCCATTCCGCCGATGCTGTATAACAAGCAGGTGAACTCCTTTACGGTAAAAGACATCGAGCTCTGGCTCTACAAGGATGCACCGGATCCCGGTGACGTTGGATTCAAGATAACGCTTGACTGGGGAGACAGGGCCAGGCACCTTACCCCTGCTGGACCCGTACGTGACGATACTGCCGTTCAGCCCAATCCTCCCGGTACACCAACCGGCGGCAGGCAGACAACCTTTAGTCAAGCCTACGTTACATGGAATATCCCTGTTGGCAAGGGACTTACTGCAAAATTCGGCAAGTTTCCCGACTGGGTAGGCTACGAGCAACCTTTTTCGATATGGAATCCCAATTTCTCGGCCTCCTATATAAGCAAGATTGTGCCCGCCAGAAGCACCGGTGTCTGGCTCAGTTATGATGTCACGGACAGGTTTTTTGCCGACTACTACTTTACCAACACTACAGGTACGTTCGTTAACAACAATAAGAGCTTTTCCCACGGTATTAAGTTAAGATATTCTCCGCCGGACCTTGCGTTCTTCAAAAATGCCGACATAACCCTGGATACCATGTGGGGACCGGAACATGCGAGCAATAATTCAGATTGGTATCAGATTTACGATTTGACAATTGCATTTTCCCCACTCGATAAACTAAGATTAGTCACAGACAGCAACTGGAGTTATGACCCTGCGGGGATTGTGCGGCCATCGGGGCGTGTAAAGAAGGACAATAACGCATGGGGCGTGGCACAGTACTTTATATACGACTATACCGACAACATTGAATTCGTCCTCAGAGGCGAGTACTACTGGGACCAGGAAAATTTACAACGCCTTAGCGGCGGCAGTGGCGCGTCACTGGCGGAGGTTACCGGCACGATAAACCTGAGGCTGCGGGAGAATGTCTTGATCAGGCCGGAGATACGCTACGATAAGGTAATAAGTGTCCCTAACGGACCTTCACATATATGGCAGGGCAAGAACAAGAACGTTACGGGTTCAATCGCCGTGTCTTATCAGTTCTAATTATGTGTGGTTGAGCAGAGGAGAAGAATAATGCTTCACAAGAAATCTGACATTCACAAGCTGGAAGGTGACCGGTTAGTGCTCACGCCTACTTACGCTTTAAGTGAACTGAACAGGCCGGTTCCGAAGTACAGGATGCATGAGGAGGAGATGCTGCCGCAGACAGCGTATGAAATCGTGAGGGATGAGCTAATGCTGGACGGCAATTCCAGGCTCAACCTGGCGACCTTTGTTACCACCTGGATGGAGTCGGAGGCCAAACAGTTGATGGTAGAGGCGTTCGACAAGAATATGATTGATAAGGACGAGTATCCGCAGACGGCCGAACAGGAGCTGCGCTGTGTGCATATGCTGGCGGACCTCTGGAACATTCCCGACGCGGGCAACTCCATCGGCTGCTCGACTATCGGCTCGAGCGAGGCCTGCCTTCTCGCCGGGCTGGCGTTGAAATGGAAGTGGCGCGAACGGATGAAGGCCAGGGGCAAGCCTGACGGCAGGCCCAACATCGTAATGGGCGCGAATGCCCAGATATGCTGGTACAAGTTCTGCCGTTACTGGGACGTTGAACCGCGTTGCGTTCCCTGTGAAGGAGACCGCTTTATTCTTGACGCCGGGGAGGCGATTAAACTCTGCGACGAGAATACTATCGGCATAGTTGTTATCATGGGGAGCACTATGGACGGCAGGTATGAACCTGCGAAGGAGGTCAACGACGGGCTTGAGAAGTTGAACGCAAAGACGGGCTGGGAGATTCCTATCCACGTAGACGCGGCCAGCGGTGGTTTCGTTGCGCCGTTTATTCATCCGAAGCTGGAGTGGGATTTCCGTCTGAAGTGGGTAAAATCCATAAACGTCTCAGGACACAAGTACGGGTTGGTCTATCCGGGCGTGGGATGGGTAGTCTGGAGGGACGAGGAAGAATTGCCGCAGGACCTCATTTTCAACGTCAACTACCTGGGCGGGGAGATGCCTACCTTTGCCCTCAGCTTCTCGCGGCCCGGTGCCCAGATATGCGCGCAGTACTATAACTTCCTGCGGCTGGGCAAGGAGGGGTACAGGCGTATTATGGAGTCGTGTCGTGACACGGCATTGTTCCTGTCCGGCGAGATTGCCAGGATGGGGCCGTTTGAGCTCGTTAGCGACGGCAGCGACATACCGGTTTTTTGCTGGAAGTTGAAAGAACAGACCAACTACTCATTATTTGATTTAGCGGAGAAGCTTCGTGACCGCGGCTGGCTCGTACCCGCTTACGCCATGCCGGCAAACCGGGAAGACCTTGTTGTCCAGCGGATTGTCGTTAAACATGGTTTCAGCCGGGACATGGCCTACATGTTGCTTGATGACATTCGCCGGCATCTCAAACATTTTGCGTCGCAGCCGGGCCGTACACCCAAGAAATCCGGTACGCATTTCCACCATAATCACTAAGTGGTTTTTGTGAAGGTTAAACAAAACAATATCATCCGAGGAAGCTGAGACGATGACTGGCAAACCATCTCCCGTAGAGCACAGGATTAGCGTATTCAAACTAATGATGATCTCAACGGCCTTCATTATTAGTATACGTAACTTTCCGATAATGGCGGAGATGGGTTTTCATTTGGTCTTCTTTACGCTGATTGCGGCAGTGCTGTATCTGATTCCCGTCGCCCTTGTCTCGGCAGAACTCGCCACGGGTTGGCCGCAGCGGGGGGGCGTACATGTCTGGGTGAGAGAGGCCTTTGGCGAACGATGGGGATTTCTTGCCATCTGGCTGCAGTGGGTGCAGATGCTATTTGCCGGGGTGGCAATACTTTCCTTTATTGCCGCTTCCCTTGCCTATGTGTATGACCCGGAGTTGGCAAAGAATAAGGTTTTTTTGTGCGCGGTTATCTTAATCGTGTACTGGGCGTTGACGTTCGCCAACCTCTTTGGGATGAAGGTCTCCGGATTGATAAGTACGGTATGCCTCATTTGTGGCGTATTCGTGCCGTCTGCCATGCTTTTTATCTTCGCCGCAATCTATTTGATTGGAGGCAATGCTCCCCAGATTAGCCTGTCCTTTACCGAGCAGAACGTGGTCCCTGACTTTACCGATATTCGCAGCATGGCACTGCTGGCGGGTTTCATCCTTGGCTTCGCCGGTCTTGAGGTCTCGGCAGTCCATGCCAATGAGGTAAAAAACCCTCATCGCGACTACCCCGTTGCGATGTTTGTGACGGCCATTATTGTGTTTTGTCTTTACATTCTGGGAGGCATGGCCGTTGCTGTAGTGATACCGCAGAAAGATATCAGTCTGGTTGCAGGGATTATGGAGACCTTCGCGATAATCTTTAAGAAATATCACATTAGCTGGCTTATCCCCTTTGTCGCTATCCTGGTCGGGTGTGGCGCGATAGGACAGGCCAGCACCTGGATTGTGGGTCCCGTTAAGGGCCTGCTTGTTACCGCCGAAAGCGGGGGCCTCCCGCCCCTCTTACAGAGGGTAAATAAGAAGGGCATACCCATAGCCCTGATCATTCTTCAGGCAGCCCTAGTCTCGCTGTTCGGATTGGTGTTCCTTTTTATACCTGGCATAAACGCATCTTACTGGATGGTGGTTGACCTTGCCGTAATGCTGTACTTAATTATGTATGTCTTGATGTTCCTTGCCGCCATCCGCCTGCGCTTCTCGGAACCGAACGTCCACAGGGCCTACAGGGTTCCTGGCGGCAAGGCCGGTATGTTAATTTGTGCGGGTATAGGGCTTTTTACCTCAATCTTCACGTTCATAGTCGGCTTCTTCCCGCCGGAACAGCTCAAGACCGGTAGTGTCTTTATTTACGACCTGTCTCTGGGCGTGGGTGTCCTCGCCATGGTGGCTATCCCCATGTGCATCTATCACTTCAGGAAGCCAAGCTGGGTGGCAAAACCTCATGCCTCTCAATAGGAACTACCTCCCGCTCAAGAAACTTGATACTTGACACTGGAAGCGGAGCATACCAAAATAATCCTGTGAAATTTCGGATTTTGTGTCCGCCCCGAAGACAATCAGTTTCTATAAACCCGGGTGGCTTCTTAGGTCTTGGCCAGATGAAAGGGTATTGAAAGGAACGGTCATTCCGTAAAAAGGTTCTCCGTAGACTGAAAATATTATGCCGCCTCAGAAGGGGGGGACGTGTGTATTTAGGAAGGTGGGTGTCCCTGCGTATATTGGCGCTCGTACTGTTTCTATTTACACCGCTGCGAGTCATTGGCGCCGAGCTTACTGATACTGAGATAGGAAGTTTCCGTGCGCTCGTGGAAGAAAGAAGGCTGGGGCCGCCTGAGGTTAAAGGCGGACCGCTTACCGGGGAAGAGACGTCCGTGCTGCGGGGTCTGCTCGACCGGTTCGATGGTGTGGGGTTTGGTGGTTTTATAGCGAATTACTACCAGTACGAGAGTGTTGACCCTCCCGCGGGGGACCAAAATGCCATTCCGCCGATGGACATTGCCGTTCAGGTGAACTCCTTTACGGTGAATAACATCGAACTGTGGCTTTTCAAGGGTGCTCCCGAACCCGGTGATATCGGGTTCAATATAAGCCTCGACTGGGGCGATTTCGCCCGGCGCATAACCCAAAATGGTCCCGTACGTGACGATACCGCCGTTCAGCCCAATCCTCCCGGTGCGCCGACCGGTGGAAGGCAGACGACCTTCAGCGAGGCTTACCTCCTGTACAATCTTCCCGTAGGTAAGGGTCTTACCGTAAAGTTCGGTAAATTTCCGAGCTGGATAGAGTTTGAGTCCTGGGTGCCGCTCTGGAATCCGAATTTCACGAATTCCTACATAGACGTTTACGGTGCTATCGGCACCGTTACGGGTGTTGGCCTGGGTTACCCCGTTACAGACCGGTTCACGGCCAATTACTACTTTATCAACAGCTTTGACACGTTCGTCAACAATAATAAAAGCTTTATGCACGGGCTTCAATTGGACTACAATCCACCCGACCTTGCGTTCTTTAAGGATATTAATATAAACCTCGATACGCTGTGGGGCCCTGACCATGAAAGCAACAACTCGGACTGGCATCAAGTCTACAACCTGGAGTTCTCTTTCTCTCCGCTCGACAAAGTTGTCTTGATTACGAACAGCATCATTCACAGTGAACCCAAGGGGATAAAGCAGCCGTCGGGCAAGATAAAGAGGGACAACCACATGTGGGGCGTGGCGCAGTACCTTATATACGATTTCACCGATAGGATTGGCCTTGCTTTCAGGGGAGAATACTACTGGGACCATGATAATATGGGAGAGCTTGCCGGCGGTACCGCCGGTGCTTCCCTCGCAGAGGTTACCGGTACGCTGAACCTGAGGCTCCGGGAGAGGGTCATGGTCAGGCCGGAAGTGCGTTACGACAAGATAATCAGTGTCGATAATGGGCCGGCTCACATATGGCAGGGCCATAACAAGAACGTTACCGGATTAATCGCTGTGACATATGAGTTCTAGTGTGTTATTCAAATGTGAGGAATAAAGAGGCAGTTTTTAGTATATCACAGGTTACAGATTGGAAATGTGTGGGTGTTGTATCTATTTATATAAGGGTAACCCGGTTAGGAGAAAGGGGTTATAGAAAAGGCGTTCAAGTAATAGAGCTTTACTGTAAAATAAGACATCAGGGGCAGAGAGACGTACATGAGTCATGCCGGATGAAATAAGTATTGTTTAATAGCAGGGTTAGAGAGTACTTTCTCCGTTCCAACTTTTTCTCAGGTTTTTCCTGCAGCGGGCTTCTCTATATAAGCAACGTGTGGTACAATTATTAAAAAGAAAGTAGTAGTAGGCCAGTTAGGATTTATTTGGTTTTTTGGCGATTTTCACGGTGAATGCGGCGTGAGAATATTCTTCTATGGCAAAACGTTACAGGATTTGCTTCGTAATATATGGCTTGTCTCCAGGGCTATGTGTGTGAACAGTTAAATGTAATGTTCGTCAACACGCAAATTGGCAGAAGTATTAGTTCCAGGGCGCATAATCTCGTACGGTTAGTGTGAGGGTTAAGACAATGCAAGAAGGTGAACTCTTAGGAACAGTCTATAACGACGGTGATGTCATTCTCGAGGAGGGTGCCAGAAGTAGGGAGATGTATATAGTCCAGTCCGGGAAAGTGGAGATAATAAAGAAGGTTGGCGACAAGGAGGCGGTATTGACCACTCTGGACGAAGGCGGGATATTTGGCGCAATCAGTATGATCGATGCAAAGCCTCGCACGGCTACCGTCAGGGCGGTCGGTGAAACAAGGGTACTCGGGGTCGACCAGTTAGAGTTCCTCAGGATGGCAAAAGCGGACCCCGCACTTACGCAGAGGATTTTAATTAGTATGGGTAACAGGATAAGGGAGCAGAACGATAAGCTGTGTATGACCCTGGACAGGTTAGGGACGATTATGGAAGAACTTGCAGAACTGAGAGAGTTCTTTCATATCCGCTGATACAGCCGGACTTAGGCTTCAGAGGACTTAATTGAAATATGTATCTCTACCTGGCGTCGTCGTACAGCTTTTTTAGTCTCTCGGGTGACACGCCGCAGAAATAGGCTGCAAACAAGAAGAGATTCAAAAAGTGCTGCCTGTAGATGCCCCTGTCCAGGTATCTCCTTGCGGACGTTACCACAGGGTCCTGGATTATATGCAGGCGGCCGCGCCGCCTGAGCCTCCGTATTATGTCCACGTCTTCCATTATCGGTATGTCCTTAAAGCCGCCGAGTTTCTCAAATGTCTTTCGGGTGAGAAAAAGCCCCTGGTCGCCGTAGCGGGCCCACCACCAGCCGAAGCGGGTAAAGAAGGTCAGGAATCCGAGAAACGGACGTGAGGTGTCAAACCTCAACCTGAACGAGCCGGCCGTCACCCCCGGTCTTTTAAGCCCCTCAGCTATCTCCTCAAACGCGCCTTGCGGGATGACTGTATCGGCATGGAGAAAGAGCAGTATATCCCCGGAGGCGTGTCTTACGCCCATGTTCATCTGGGCGGCCCGGCCTCTTTTGCCCTCAATTACCCTGGCGTACGGGCCTGCGATCTCACGCGTTCGGTCGCGGCTCCCGCCGTCCACCACAATCACCTCAGAACGGCCTGAGCGCCACCTCTGCTCCGTAACGGCCTTCAGCGTGGCCGCAATCGTGTCCGCCTCGTTCAGCGCCGGTATTATGACAGAAATTGTTTCTGCACGTTCAGTCAAGAGATTTCAGCCCCTTGTAGAATTAGCTTGAGAAAGTCGGCGTTTGGTGATAGATTTTTTATCAGTTAAAGTAAGGTAAGCCAAGAGTTTTTTTAGGTTTTTACACGCAAAGGGGGGGATGAAATGGGTAACGCCTTTGGAGGTATTTATACCTGCCGGACCTGTGGCATGATTGCCACCGAAAAGGGCCACCTCTGCGCACCGGCGCAGACCACAAAGGTAACCAAATGTTCCTACTGCGGCAGGGTTGCGTCTGACCCGAGGCACGTATGTGAGCCGAAGCTTGTTACCCTGAAGTTCTATTGCGATACGTGCGGGCGGCTCTCTAACGTTAGAAACATGCTGTGTAATCCATTACCCATACCCGGGGCCGCTTCAAAGAAGGCAGCTAAAAAGAAAAAGGTGAAGCGGACGAAGAAGGTGAAAAAAAAGGCGAAGAAGAAGGTAAAAGCTAAGAGGTGATAGCGGCAGGGGAACCACAAATTCTTGTATACCGGGTTAACGTTTGCGTTACCAGGACTTGAAAACGCCAGGGAGGAGGAAAGGAACATGTTTTTTATATTCTTCATGCTTTTCAGCATATTCTTCGGAGAGCCTCTTTTCTTCTAGAAGGGCGATCGTTAGAAGTAAGGCGATCCATACAGGCGTAACGGCCAGGGCCCAGAGCGCCTTAAACAGGATGGCCCAGCCTATGGGCCACAGGATTTCTCCAAGGTATATCGGGTGTCTGAGACGCCTGTAGATACCATTCGTTACCAGCCTGCGCTGGCGGTTTGGCGCGCTGGCTGCGGCGGGCAGGCCTATCTGCCACACCGCCAGGATTATTATTAATGCGCCCGTTCCAAACAGCGTAAGGCCCACACCCCATGCTGCGGCGTCGGGTATCGCCAGGCGCGGCTGCGGACACAGTGGCAGCAATAACCTCGACATGGTGGTGCATGTTATGAGTATAGAAAACGTGACCACGTTGAAGGGGAACACCAGGAGGTTTCTCACGCCGGCCGACATATAACCCACTACGACAGAGACAAAGCCAATGACACCGGCAACGATGAGATGTAGGAAGGGGAATTCGGTCATTTTATGATTTTATGAACAGTACGTTCTGATGTGAGAATAAAGACGCTTTCGTCAAACCACTCAGGACGCCTTCCCACCCTTGTAAAGCATCGTCCCGAACATCCTGTGGTATGCCGTCCAGTTGTTTTCCGGGTCCTGGCTCTCGGCCACGACCCTGGAGAAGCCCTGCAGCTTTGCGTCAAGGTTGTCGAGGTAGTGTACTGCCAGGGCCTCCGCGATCATGGGCATCCTGGGGGAGTTGGTGTCGACCTCGCCGTGGTGGCTCAGTATGATGTGCATGACCCGGTCAAGCAGCTCGGCTGGAAAATCCTTTATCTTTGCGGCCTTCTCCTCGACCATAAGCACTCCGGTTACGATATGCCCCACCAGGCGTCCGTGGTCGGTGTACTGAAAGCCGGCCTTGTAGGAAAGTTCCCGCAGCTTGCCGATGTCGTGGAGTATCATGCCCGTGATGAGGAGGTCCCTGTCAAGGAAGTTGTGGTAGTGGTCGGCGGTCTTCGCAGCAAGCTTGGTCACGGACACGGTATGGTCCAGCAGGCCCCCGAGATAGGCATGATGATAGCTGACCGAGGCGGGACACTGGCGGAGCCTGTTGGTTATATCCTCGTCCTCCAGAAAGAGTTTCAGGAGCCTGGAGAGGTGCGGGTCCTTGACCGAGTCGGCGAGCCCTTCGAGTTCTTCCATTAACTCCCCGGCGTCTTTTTCGGAAGACGGGAACAGGTCGTTCATATCGGGCGGGATAAGTTCCCGAGAAAAGCTCGTTATCTTCAGCTGCGGTTTGTTATTATATTCTCCGACCTCCCCCTGGACCCTTAGGAAGCCGTCTGTCCCGAAGGACTCTATTTGGTTGACGTCTACGTCCCACATCACGGCGGCAATGCTGCCGGTCTTGTCGGCCAGTTCGGCACGTATAGAGTTCTTCCCGTTGCCGTAGGACCGCACCACCTTCGATTTGAGTACAAAGACCTCGTCTACTTTGACGCCGGGTTTTAGTTGATTGATAAACGTTCTGCCCATGATAGGTCTGGCTACTGCACTTTCGCCTTTAAGTTACCTTCTTACCTTTTTCTGCGTACTGGCTAGATAATCCTCTGGACTCAAGAGCGTATCATCAATGCGAGGCGGGCTCGAGAGCTTAATCTTCAACAACCATCCCCGCTTGTACGGGTCTTTATCGATTATGGTGGGGTTTTTTAAGACAGCACTGTTGGTCTCGACCACTATACCCTCGAGGGGAGACATTATTTCGTGAAGGGCATCGGTCGTTTCCACGTCACCCAGGGCCACACCCACAAGGAGTTCATCTTCCTTCTTGGGTAGTTCCAGGTTGAGGACCTTGCCCAGGCCTTCCAGGGCGAATTCGGTGAGGCCGATATAGGCCGTGCGGCCCCTGGTCCTTACCCATTCATGGGTTAGAGCGTATTTTAAGTCTTTTGGTAGCATGGTTTAAATGTGCCCCGCCGCGCGACTCTAGCAAAGAATTGGCAGACTGTCAAGGGGTGATAAAACTTATCGTTCGAGCACCCGTTGCACGCGTTTTGATACGGATTTTGTGTCTTCTCCCTCGTTTATCACCATCCATATAGCGCGGGGGAAACTTCTGAACCAGGTCATCTGCCGCTTGGCGAATCTTCGCGTGTGTTGTTTAATATTGTCGCGCATCTGATCGGCGCTCAGTTTGCCGTCGAGATATTCGATGACCTCTTTGTAGCCCAGCGCCTCGCGGGCCTGTTTGCCCAAAGAACCTTTCGGATGGCTGAGCAGTCTTTGGGTCTCTTCTACGAGGCCCTGCTCAAGCATCTTGTCCACCCGTTGTTCAATCCTCCGGTGGAGGTCGGATTTGCTGCGGTACAGGACTATCAGGCTAGATTCGCCGCCGTCGCGGCCCCATTCCCGCTGAAGCAGGGATATGGCACGGCCCGTCTTCTGGTGGACCTCGAGCGCGCGGACGATGCGGCGCAGGTCGCCGTCGTTTATCCTGGCCGCGCCGCCGGGGTCGGCGTCTTTCAGTATATTATGGAGATACGCGCTGCCCTTTTCCTCTGCCACGGCCATGAGTTCCTCCCTCAGCGCCCAGTCGGCCTCAGGGCCGCTGAAGAGGCCCTCCCTGAGGGCCTTTATATACAGCCCCGTGCCGCCTGTGACGAGATGTCTCCCGCCCCTCTGTTCCACATCAGTGATTACCTGCTGCGCGTCACGCACGAAACGGCCGACGCTGTAGGACTCAGACGGCTCCACCACGTCTATCAGGTGATGCGGCACCCCGGCCCTTGCCTCGCTGGACGGCTTGGCCGTCCCGATATCCATCCCGCGGTACACCTGCATAGAGTCCGCCGAGATTATCTCAGCGCCCATTGCGCGCGCCACGTGGAATGCCACGTCAGACTTGCCGCTGGCGGTAGGCCCGGTAAGAATCCATAAGGGTTGGTTCATAATTTGATGGTATATAGAATTTACGGAAACGCTCAGGTTGTATACACTTACAAGATATAGTACCACATGCTCCCAAACAATCAAGTTATAGTAATCTTTCGGCTTGACAAAGTTCTTGGCGTGGGGAATAATTTTCACTGGGATTATCTTTTTTACACAGGATTTTATACCTCCGAAAATATCCAAGTTAGTGTTTAAGATTTTTACTGTAGGAGCTTGATTTATCAAGCTATTTGTAAGCCATTTAGAGTGTTCAAAGCCCAGATCATTTCCGATTTAAGGAGATATTAGGATGAATGAAGAGATTAAGGAACAAAGCGAACTCGAATTTGAGCAACCATTAGAGGAAGAAATTGAACGTATAGAACTCCTTCCATCAAAGAGAAGGGTCTATACTAATCAAGGAGACCCTGAAATAGATTCACTTCATGGAAAATTTAAAAGAGGCAAATTAAACATACAACCAGATTTCCAACGTCATTTTGTATGGGATGTAGCGAAATCAAGCAGGCTAATAGAATCAGCATTCTTGGATATACCTCTTCCTGTGATATACATATCCGAAGAAAGAGACGGAAAAGAATGTGTTATTGATGGGCAACAGCGATTGACGGCCTTTTTCTCATTTATAGATGGGCAGTTTCCAGATGGGAGAGATTCTAAGCTTACTGGATTAAAAGTCTTTACAGAACTCAACAAAAAATCGTTTAAAGAGCTAGACGATGAGATGCAAGACAAAACAAGGTATTGTAAGATTCGTACAATAACCTTTAGGAAAGAATCAGATCCCGACTTAAAATTTGAAATATTCGAGAGATTGAATACGGGCGCTGTTTCTTTGAATGACCAAGAATTAAGAAATTGTATTTATAGAGGCCCATATAACAAATTATTAAAGGCACTTTCTAAAGAAAAGGATTTTATGTCTCTTTTAGGACTTAAGCAGCCAGATAAAAGGATGAAAGACGTTGAACTTGTTTTAAGGTTTGCAGCGTTTTATCACTCTACTTACTTAAACTATAAACCACCTATGAGAAAGTTTCTTAACAATGATATGCAACAGTACCAAGGTATATCAGAAGCACAATCTACTGAATTAAGAAATGCATTTAAAAACTCAATCACGATAATAAAATCCTTATTGGATGTTCATGCTTTTAAGAGGTTCTATAAAGGTAATGAAAAAGATCCAAATGGATATTGGGAACCCAAGAAATTCAATGCTTCTTTATACGATATTTTAATGTATTCTTTTGTAAGAGAGGATAAAAACAAAGTTTACCAGAATTTGGACTCAACTCGTGAAGCATTGATACATTTAATGACAAACGATCGAGAACTCATCGATTCCATAGAGCTTTCCACTAGCAGCGTACAAGCGGTAACAAAGCGATTTGATAAGTGGAGACTTGTGTTACAAGATATAATTGGTATTGCACAAAAAGAACCACGCTGCTTTTCGTCAAAATTAAAGAAAGAGTTATACGATAGTGACCCAACTTGTACAATTTGTTGTCAGAAGATTCTAAAGGCCGATGACGCAGCAATAGACCATATAGAGCAGTATTGGACAGGAGGTAAAACTATACCAGAAAATGCAAGATTGACCCATAGATATTGCAATTGGGCAAGACCAAGGAAAGGTTAGTAGGGTGCGTCTTGATGCGCTCAAGAAAATGAGATGACATGCAATCGCGCAAACACCACCGCCGTTCCATCCGGTTAAAGGGCTACGATTATTCACGGAAGGGGGCGTATTTTGTAACGATATGCACGCAGAAGAAAACGTGTTTATTTGGTGACATTGAAGATAGAAATATGGTTTTAAATGCAATAGGGCAAATAGTAGAAAACTGTTGGGAGGAAATCCCTAAACATTTTGATAACGTGAAACTCGACGTATTTGTTATCATGCCGAATCATTTGCATGGGATTATTGTTCTTCCCAATGACCAGCAGCTTCACGAGCGTAGGGGCACGGCATGCCGTGCCCCTACAATTGAATCATATGGCAAACCTGTAGTAAGGTCGTTACCAACCATCATACGATCACTTAAATCAAGCGTTACAAAATACGTTAATCAACTTCGCAGAACACCTGGTTCTCACGTTTGGCAACGCAACTATTATGAGCATGTAATCCGTAATGAAGATGACTTGAATGAAATAAGGGAATACGTAATGAATAATCCACTGAAATGGGAGCTGGACGAAGAAAATCCGAGCGCTAGTGTGTAAAATATGTAGGGAAAGGCCCCTGTGCCTGCCCTGAGAATGAAGGGTAACTATCCGCCCGCCCCAAAAATGGTGGATTTCCAACCTGAGGCGGATTGCCCCTGCAAAGATATTGTCAATAGCAGAGGTTGTACACAATTAGGTTTAGCACGGAGACGTTCAGTTAGAAGCAGAATCAATGCCTGAAAGATTTCTTATTCTTGGCCGAGCGGGAAGCGGTAAGACCACGTATGCGCTGGAGAAATTCTATTCATACATAAAGACCGCCGGCACCGGCAGGGTAATATTCCTCCTCCCCACCTATGGCCAGGCGGAACACCTGAAGGACGTAATCATACGCAACGGCCCTGCCCGCGGCTTCGTTGATAACAGCATCTTCACGTTCTCACAACTTGCTGGAAAAATCCTCGACCAAGAGCCTCCCGGCAGGCTGATTTCCGAACTGGAAAAAGACACGTTACTCAGGGACATACTGGAAAAAAACCCGCCAGAGTATCTGACAAAGGGTTCGTGGGAGCACCGTGGGCTTCGCCATGCGCTCCTGAGGTTCATTAAGGAGTTGAAGGAAGACTCCCTGTATCCCGCCGATTTCAAGGCCCGGATTGATATGCTCATTAACAAGGGCATGTTAAAATCCCCTGCCGTAAAGGAGAAATACAAGGCGCTTGCCGGTGTCTATTCCCGTTTTCAGGGGGCGTTTGACAGGAAAGGTCTCTATGACGAGGACGACGTCCTGAACGCAGCCCTCAAACGCCTTGAAGGAGACGGCTCCGTCCTGAACGCGAAGGAGACACTATTCGTTGACGGTTTCCACAGCTTTACCCCCGTTGAGTTCAGGATACTGAAGGTCCTTACACAGAAAATTCCAGACGTATATATAAGCCTGGCCCTCGACCCGGAGACCTCTGATTCACCTATATTCGAGAGGTGCAGGGACGTATACCGGCGACTGAAACCGCTGGGGTTCAAGGAGGTGGTGCTTGACGGTGGCGGGCGTTTCTCGTCCAGCAAGACGCTTACCCACGTGGAGAAAAATCTTTTCGCCAAGAACCCGCCTGAGGCCGCTGCGGTAACAGGTGACGACCTTACGATAATAGAGGCGGCGAACATAGAGGACGAGGTCGAGCAGATGGCGCGCCTTATATACGGGATGGTCTCCGGGGGTTCCCGGCGCTTCAGTGACGTCGGGATAGTACTTCGGGACATAGAACCATACTATGACATTATCGAGACCATTTTCCCGAAATACGGCGTCCCGGTGCGCCTTTGCGTCAAGAGGTCCCTGGTAGAGAACCCGTTAATCCAGACCATAATGACCCTGGCCCGCATATTCACCTCGGGTTGGAGGGAAGGGGAGGACGTACGCAAGACACTCAGGTCCCATTATATTAAATTGCCCTGCGATGGATCAGGTTCCAGTTCCAATTACAATTACAACGGTCCGGGGCTGGCTGCGGAAGAAGTGGACCGGCTTGAGCGGGAGGCCATGAAGAGGGGGCTTATGACGGGCAGCGGGGATTGGCTGGAGCTGGCCCGGAAAGGTTCCTTTCCGGGCGTGCAGAAATTCATTGAAAAATTGATGGAACTGGAGAAGGGCGTATCCTCACCGAAACCCGCCAAAGCCTTCCGGCAGTGGTTCCTCACGCTTATAGACGAATGCGTCACGCTGCCCGGGGTTACAGACCCGTCGTGTAAGGAGCTGGTCAAGAAAGAAGCTCAGGCGTTGGGGGCGTTTCTGTCCGTCCTTGAGTCCCTGACACATATTTTTGGGGATAAACCCGTTGCGTTCAACGTTTTTGTGGAGGAGTTGTCTTATGGCCTGTCGGCCACATCGTATTCACTCAACGACAAGAGGTATGATGTTGTCAACGTGATAGACGCGCTTGAGGCCCGGCAGTGGGAGCTTCCGGTCGTATTCGTAGGAGGGCTGCTGGAGCAATGGTTTCCCCGGCAGGCCCGTGAGAATTTATTTCTTAAGGATAAAGAACGGCGGGAGCTAAGGGATTCAACGGGCGCAGACCTCAGAGAATTGCAGAAAAACACCGTTCAGGAAGAGCGCTTTCTCTTCTATATCGCTCTCACCCGGGCAAAAGAGAAGCTCGTCCTTTCATATCCTGCCATGGACAGCCGCGGCAACCGTAACATTCCGTCCTTCTTCCTCAGGGGGGTACGGAAGCTTTTCCGCCGTGATAGTTACAGCGGTAAAATCTTCCGGCAGAGGACGCCTTCCGACCTGATCCCGACACCCGGCAGCGTCCTGACGCGGAAAGACCTTCGGAACTTCGTGTGTTACCGCCTGAACACGCCTTACAGGAAGGGCAGCGACAAGGAGACCCTGCACGTGCTGGCGCGCGCGGCATATAACAACGGTCTTCGCGCGGAAGATTCAGCCCTTGCGGAAGACCTCAAGGTGGTCCTGGGCACCCCTGAGGCGGGAGACATAGGGCCGCACCGCAGCGTCATAAAGGAAATCATCCCGGTATTCAAGGCCACCCAGTTCAGGGACTTTGCCCAGTGTCCCTTCCTCCACTTTTCCAGACACATACTGCGGCTGGACGCCCTCAGGTCGCTCGTGGAAGAGGGACTGAACCCCTCCCTTCAGGGCAATATAATCCATGAGACACTTTACAGGTACTACAAATATAAAGAGAAGGACATAACGGACACCTTCAATAACGTCTTTACCAGGAAGACCCGGGGGATTCGACTGGGGCTGAACGAGTTGCGCGTCAAGGACGAGATGCTCCAGGCCTTGAGGGCGCTGGTCGAGAAGGACGAGTATTACCGGGAGCAACTGCGCCTGGAACCGGCGTACTTTGAGGAATCCTTTGGCGACAGCCGTGTACCCTTGCTTGATATTGACAACCCTTACGATAAGGACACGGGTACCATAAGGATAAGGGGGAGAATAGACAGGATTGACGTAGCTGACATAAACGGCGAACGTGTCGGGCTGATTCTCGACTACAAGTATACCGGTTATGACAAGGGCGGTTTTACCAAACGCAGGTTCAAGGAGATTGAGGAAGAAGGTGTGGACCTCCAGCTACCCGTATACCTGATGGCCGCCAGGGGATGTCTCAACATAGTGCCGA
The DNA here is from genome assembly GCA_024451685.1 of Candidatus Bathyanammoxibius amoris. Taxonomy (NCBI): domain Bacteria; kingdom Pseudomonadati; phylum Planctomycetota; class Candidatus Brocadiia; order Candidatus Brocadiales; family Candidatus Bathyanammoxibiaceae; genus Candidatus Bathyanammoxibius; species Candidatus Bathyanammoxibius amoris. The sequence continues at coordinate 18,575 of JAMXCW010000005.1, forward strand.
TAGGGGCGCAGCTGTACACGTTGAAGCCGCCGCCGGAGAGAAGCGGCATACTGGGGTCGCGGGCCAAAGAGCTGGCTCCGTCGCTTACGATAAAAGGAATGCCCTGTATAGATGAAGAGGACATGGAGGCATTCCTGAAACACTCCAGAGAGCACATATGCAGACACGCCGGAGACATCATGTCGGGGAATAAGGACGTATCGCCCAGGAACGTACAGAGATGCGAGGATGGCGGGTGTGAATTCCTGGACGTATGCAGGTTTGAGAAATGGTCGGCAGGGAAGAAGGGGAAATGAAGTCAAAATCAACAACTTCTCTAACCGCCGCGCAGAGGAAGGGCGTAGAGTTTGTACACAGTGACGTCTGTGTTACTGCGGGTGCGGGTTCCGGGAAGACACGTGTACTGGTAGAGCGTTTTGTCCATCTTGTAGTCAACGAGAAGACACCTATCCAGAACGTCCTGACCATAACCTTTACGGAAAAGGCCGCTAACGAGATGAAAGAGAGGATAGCGGAGTGGTTTGAGCAGGAAGGTCTGGTGGAAGAGTTCCAGCAGGTAGAGTCCGCTTACATCTCTACAATAGACAGCTTTTCGGCCAGGCTCCTCAGGGAGTACGCGCTTGAGGCAGACGTCGACCCTGAGTTCACCGTCTTGGACGAATACGAGTCCCGGTACCTGCTGTGTAACCTGGCCGAGACGCTCCTCTCGGAATGGGGGGCGTCCAACCGCCGGGACTTTGACATCCTCCTCAAGGGCCTCCACTGCCAGGGTCTTGGGGAGGCTGCCGTCAATATTATCGGTAAGGCGCGAAGCACCGGCACCGCCATGCGGGACATAATTGAGATAGACGTCGGGCCCGGGGAGATGAAGGCCGTGCTGGGAAATATATCCGCATGTCTGGATAAGCTGAAGGGGCATATTGAGGGCAATACGGTTTCTGAAAAAACCCTGGAAAAGATTAGAGCAATCACTTCCAAGCTGTTCCCGATTATTGGTCTTGGCGGCAACGCACGCGGGGAACTGACGGTGGACCATATAAACAGTATCGACGAGGTGCTAAAAGTGCACGGGGGGCTTCAGGTGTCGAAGGCCGTAAAGAGCGACCTCAGGGAACTGCGGGATGAATTGTTGCCGGAACTTCGCAGGCTGTTTTTTGAGCGGAAGTCTGTGGGTGTGAAACGTACCCTAAAAAAGTTTCTGGCGGAACTGGTGGAGAAATACGGGGAGGAGAAACGTTCCCGCAGCGCGCTGGATTTCTCCGACCTGGCGGAGAAGGCGATTCAGCTCTTGAGAACCGCCCCGCACGTGAGGTCGGAGCTCAGGGACAAATTCAAACACATACTTGTAGACGAATTTCAGGACACCAATAAACTGCAAAAATCCCTTATAGACCTGCTCAGGTCGCACGGTAACCTGTTTGTGGTGGGAGACGCGCGGCAGTCAATCTACGGGTTCAGAGACGCTGACCTGGACGTGTTTCTCCAGCATAGAGAAGAGGTTGCAGGGAAAGGCGGAGCCGTTATCCGGCTGGACGAGAATTTCAGGACCAGACCGGAGGTGATTGATTTTATTAATTACGTCTTTGAAGACGTTCCAGAGGGTGACGGACGCGTAGAACATTCTGAACTTATTGCGGCCTCGCACTTCAAAAAAAAGAGGGGTCCCTCAGTGGAATTGATTATGGCCAGGGGGGAGACCATGGACGTGGCCCGGCCGCTGGAGGCCGCCGCACTTGCCAGGCGTATACACGATATAGTCGAAAAAGAAGAAATCAAGATTACCCGGCTGAACGGGACTGATGTTGACACCCCCGTGTCTTACGGTGACATCGCCATCCTCATGCGCGCCACGGCAGATATAAAGTTATACGAACGGGCCCTGGCGGAACTGAACATACCCTTCTTTGTCGTCAGGGGAAGGGGTCTCTATAACACCAGGGAGATAACGGACCTGGTGAACTTACTGAAGGTGATTGACAACCCGCTGGACGAGATAAGGCTTGCGGCGGTGTTGCGTTCACCGTTTGTTGGTGTTAGCGATGAGTGCCTGTTCTGGCTGGCACACTACGGCAAGGACAAAAACGGCGACGGGAAGGAGATGTTTTATACCCTGAGTCACGCGGATGAAATACCGGAGATAGAGCCGCGCCACAGGGATCGGCTCCTGAGATTTGCGGAGCATATGAGGGTATTCCGGGACCTCAAGGGGAGGCTGTCGCTGGGCGCCCTCATGGACGCCGTAATAGACAGGACTGATTTTGACACCCGGATGCTGGCGCTGCCGTCAGGGATGCAAAAATATGCGAACATACGTAAGGTGGTGGAACTGGCCAGGGGTCTCGAGAAGAAAGGTTTTTCCGGGCTTAATGAATTCTTCAGGGTCGTCTCCGACCTGAGGGTCATGGAGACGAGAGAGTCTGAGGCGCCCATCGACGTGGAGAAAAGTGACGTGGTGAAGTTGATGACCATACACTCTGCAAAGGGGCTTGAATTCCCCGTGGTCGCCCTGGCGGACCTGAGCAGGGGAAGACGCAGCCGGACTGGTGACCTGACGTTCTCAAAAGGGGTTGGCCTGGGGTTCAAGACGCTTAACCCTGTCACCGGGAGGCCTGAAACTACCCGCAGCCATTACCGGATAGCGGAGGAACAGGAGCAGAAGGACCTGCAGGAAATGGGGCGTGTCTTCTACGTTGCCCTGACCCGCGCGGAGGAACATCTCCTCCTCAGCGGGGCGCTGTGTCCCCGCGACAGGGGTGGATGGTTAAAGTATCTGGTGGAAAACCTGGGTCTGTCAATGGAGGTTGAGGATGATATACCGAAGTCAATTACGTACGGGAGCAACGGCTGCAGGCTCCGGATAATTACGGAGGTTGGCCAGCACAAGACACGCCGGTCATTTAAGAAACTACCGGCGCTCGACAGGCAAAAGCTCCTGGGCGGCAAGAAGCTTGAGCTTCCACCGGAGGCCCCCGGGCCCGTGAAGGACGCCGTGTCCCTCTTAAGAGCCGCTCCTGAGCCTGGAGGCGGGGCGGGGAATTACGTGTATTCCACTACCGAGATTATGTCGTTTCTCTTGTGCCCCAGATTATATTATCTCAGGTATAACCTGGGAGTTCCCGCCATACACGCCGCGCCGAGGGAGGAGGATGCCGGTCACTTGAGAGAGCAGGACGAAATCAGGAGGGACGTCCTGGGCGACGTCGCGCACATGGTACTGGAAAGATGTGGGGTTGCTTGCAAGGAAACGGAACTGCGGGAATCCGTTTTGCAGGCCTTTAACAGGGCGTTGATTGCAAAGCCAAAACAGGCACAGGTTGACCTGGTTACAAAATGGGTTGAGGATTTCTACTCCAGCTCTCTGGGACGTATGGTGAGGGATTCAGAAATGGTGGAGCGGGAACTGCCCTTTGTCTTTAACCACAAGGGGAATCCCATCCGGGGGAAGATAGACCTCCTGTTCTCCCCGGACGGTTCAGGCCTGCATCTGGTAGATTACAAGTCTTCCGCCGTTATACCGAAGGAGGTGAAGGGTTACGAGTTTCAGATGCGGCTGTACAGCCTGGCGGTAGAGGCGATTTACGGGCGGAGGCCGCGCGAGGCCCTCCTGTTCTTTATTGCCGCGAAGGAGGCGGTGCCAGTAGATATCTCACCCGGTGCGATAAAACGTCTTGAGGACGAACTGGAGACCTTTTTCAGGGCACGGGGGAGAGACGTCCTTGCGGAGATAAAAGGCCCGCATTGCGAGTGGTGTGAATACCACGCATACTGTGACGCTGAATGAGCGCCTGAACTTTATGGGATGTATTGTGTGTGCGGGAAAACCGCCTCTGGCAGGTTAAGGCTTCTCAATACCGTGTGTACAGCGTACCGGGATGTTCCTGCGTCTGGAGTATGAGAAGTTTGGCTTATCGGCCTTTGTCGAATGCGGCTTATGGTACAGGTGAAAGACTATGGCCTGGGTCAGGATGGACTTTGGTTTCTTACCAAGCTTTTTCAGCCTTTCCCTCATGTCGCCGTCTTCCTGCCCCCAGCCAACAAAGTTTTCATCAAACCCGTTGACCTCATAGAGTATTTTTTTTGGCGCTGAGAAATTCAGCCCCAGGAACTTGGGTCTTCTCTTCTTCGCCACCAGCATGTAGAAAATATTCTTCCGCTGTTTCCACTTCAGTCCGGATAGTACGTCGTCAGTCAGCTGGTTCTCGAACTCGCCGCTGGAGACAGCTTCGGGCATGAGGTTATCGCTGTAGTTTTTTGAAAGCCGCACATGGCCACCCCCGAGGAAGTAATTATCACCGGAATTTGAGATGTGGGTCTGAATAAAATTGGCCTTGGGTATGCAATCACCGTCGGAGAATATTATATAGTCGTATCGACTGGCCTTTATCCCTTCATTACGTATCTTGGCCAGCCTGAAGCCCTTATTCTCCTGCCACAGGTATTTTATGGGGAAAGGCGCCAGTGCCTTGTATTTCTGAACGACCGCGCCGGTATCGTCCGTGGAGCCATCATCGGTGATAATGAGCTCAAAGTCCCTGTGGGTCTGTCTCATGTATCCAAGGATGCTCAGCTCCAGATACCTTGCCCTGTTGTATGTACTAAGTATTACACTTGCGTGCATTGCCATACTACCGGAAATAAAGACAACTTGAGACCTCTGCTAAATCCTACGTAAGTGTTGTTCTGTAAGGGAATAAAATCACAAAAGCCATGCCATAGGCAAATTCGCCCAGGGCCAAAGATAAAACGTCTTCTATTCCTTAGAGATAAACTCTGTGATAATATTTCTTGGTGAGAATACGGAGGGAAAGTAGCTTTTAAGAGAGTCTACCGATAGTCTGTTTGTGGGACGCAACGAAAATTTTACCCACCAGGGAACATTTCTTTTCAGTTTGTAAAAGTGAAATCGTTTTCTTGTTAGTTTTAAGTGTGGGAACAGCACCTCTAAATCCTTCTCATCTTCAAAGTTTCTTAAATGCAAAGCCGTGCGTCTCTTCTTGTGGCTGCCAGAGGGGTATTTCATGACGATCCTATTTGTGTCCTCGTCTATCCTAGAGAGAGATTCATCGGTTTCGCCGAAAGGTACCTCAATGACAGCCTTACCCGTTGGCCTCATAACCCTCTCTATTTCAGCGGTCATCGCCTCTGGGCGTAACACGTGCTCAAGGACATGCGAACTTATCACTAGATCAAAGGAATTATCCTTAAAAGGCAATCTTTCTGCAAATCCAGCGACACCACTATTCCCCTTCTTTTTGATATATTTTAGATGGAAGGGTGAGATGTCAAGCCCAACCTTGTTACCTCCCCCCATAAGGAAGCTCAAAACAAGACCTTCTCGGCAACCAATGTCCAAGATTGTCAGGCCCTCTGTAGGCCCGATGAATTGGCAAAAAGACAAGGCCACCATTTGCCCCCGCGTTGCGTTTCTCCTCGCTTTCAGGCTAGAGGAACCACCAAGGATAAGGTGTTTAGCTTTTTCCCATGGAGTCATGTTTATGTAGCTTCTGTCGGTAAGGTAACTCTCCACCGTTTCTTTTTCAATTTTTTCATATTCCTCCAGGTAAACCTTATATGTAGATTCCTGTTGCATTTTCTTTGAAAAGAGTATTTGTATGTCCTCTTCTGCAGGAAAGGTGATACTGCATTTCTCGCATCTTAGGGCGTTGTCGAGAGAGAGCAATTCGCCACTGCAATCAGGGCAACAGATTATCTGTTTAAGAAAGTTTTCCATGTACAGTATATGCCAATTCACGAGATAGTTATATGGGCATCCTAAAACCTCTGCGCTATTATTTGTTGAGTTTTGCCCTCACTTCATAATATTCGCCATATTACACTCCTGGCAAAGCCTGTCAAGAATCTTGTTCTGAATTATAGAAATTAAGACAGAGCGAAAGTATCACAGACACACAAAATTTGCAAGATTACGCTGAGTGGAGGCTATAACTTTTTCAGTGTGTGAGCTCAACATGCAGCAGGGAGGGGACGAATAGTGACGGGAGGGCCCTTTTAAGAGAGTCAGGCACCCATCGGAAGGGTCTTAGCAGCATCTTAAGCGGTTTGGTGAAATGGCGCTTTCTTTTATAAAAACAGCATTCAGCCCTTGTCGGGGCAACCTTCACACGCGACGGTGTCGTTGTGTTCGTAAAGTGTGGAACTGCAATCGGGGCAGCAGATTAGACTTTGAATGAGTTCTTGCACGTTCAGTGTTCAGGGTTTCCAGATTTACAAGTATGGGCGCAAAGCCAGTCCGCGGATATACTAGCAAAAAAGGCCGCGTGTTTACAAGGTCATGTAAGGAGGACCTTATATTTAATGAACGTGTCTGGCTAATATGAGATTTTCAATATCCTCGATATTACGGGGCTTGATTAACTTTCAGGGGATAATATAATGACACAAATTAAGAGTTGATATGCACATGAAGCCATGAAAGTCATATACGTCCTCAGCCATTCCTACGTGGGAGATGACTATGACAAAGACATCTCCAAACTAGGCTCGATTATCCACACCTACGCGTACAAACTCAGGAATTTCACGAACCGCTACCAGGTAGAGTGCTGGTGGACGGAGAAGAGGATATCCTCGCCAATCTCCGAACAGGCGGACGGCATCACCTTCAGGGCCTTCCCGGCCTTATCATACAAATTTCCATACAGGTACATCTCTTTTTCTATGCTGAGGGCGTTACGGCTGGAGACCAGGAGAGGACCTGTGTTGATTTTTATCCATGGACTCAGGGGGAAGTGGACCTCGCTTATACCGCTGTTTATAAGAAACGTGCCAATAGTAATCCAGCAGCACGGTGAGAGAACAGGCTACAGGGGGTCTCGCTTGAGGAAGAGGCCGTGGTTGATTCCACTCTCAATGCTGGAGAATATGGCCTTCAGGAAGACAGACCACTTCTTTCTCTTGTTCCAGCGCGCCAGAGAAGGTATGAAGAAATATGTACCCCCTGAGAGACTGAGCGTTATTACATGCGGTGTAGATTTTGATGTCTTCAGGCCGATGGATAAAACGGCGGCACGGGAGGAGCTGGGTCTGGATACGGAGAAGCGTTACGTCCTCTTTGTGGGCAGGATAAACGAGCGAAAGGGGGCCAGGTATCTGATAGAGGCGATGCCTGCCGTACTGGACGAGTATCCGGCGACAGAACTGCTTCTGGCAGGCCCGGCGCGCAGGGAAAGGACCGTTGCCGATTTAGGGGAGCTGGTAAAGTCGAAGGGCATAGAGGGCAGTGTCCATTTTCTTGGGCCAGTCCCCAACAAAAGGCTTCCGCTGTTTTACAACGCTTCCGACGTCTTTGTGCTGCCCAGCATGACCGAGGGGCTGGGGCTGGTTTTGATAGAAGCGGCAGCTTGCAACTGTCCCATTATCGGCACAGAGGTGGGTGGGATAGTCGACCTTATGAAGGCTGTAAAGAAGGGTATAATGGTGCCTCCCGGGTCATCCGCTGAGCTTGCAGATGCCGTAAAGGAGGTGCTTGAACGGCCGGACCAATACAATAGCGGCTTGAGGGAGGCCGTGCGCCAATATAGTTGGGACAGCATTTTTGAGAGGACGGTTAATGTCTTTGAGCAGTTGAGAAAGAGCTATTTTCCTGATGAAAGCCCTCGGGAAGGGACCCAGGCATGAACACAGAGAACTCGGACGTAAGAGAACGCCTCCGAAAAGGTTATCAGGATGAAGTGGTCGCCGGAACGTATGAAGGAGAGAGGGATTTCCGGGAGGGAGACCTGTCACTGCATTACGAGACCGAGGTACTGGCCATCTCAGAGGCCCTCAGGGAGGTGAGAGGGCCTATATTGGAAGTGGCGGTAGGGACAGGAAGACTGTGCAGAAGGCTCAAGCGGTTCGGCACCGGCTACGTGGGAATGGACGTATCCATGCAGATGCTTACAGAAGCGAAGAAGAACCTGTGGCAGAATAGACACTGGCCCCAGCTCGTAAGAGGCGACGCCTTTCAATTACCCTTCGGGGATGGACGTTTTAGTGCCGTCGTATCCTTCCGTTTCGTAAAACACCTCGATAAATCCGGCCGGGGGGACATGTATAGAGAGATCAGACGGATGCTCTGTGACGGAGGTCTTCTCATATTTGACTTCTACGGGTGGAGGAGGAGGGTATCCAAAGAAGAGGATAGTGACAGGCTCACCGTGGCGGCCCTGAGGGCGGAACTGGACAGTAATGGCCTGGAGCTGATAAAAGTCTATGGGACCCGGCACGTCATCTGCGACGCAATGTCCGTCCCCTTCAGATGGCTCAAGATACGCCCGGCAGTACAGGCGGCAGGATGGGTTGGGGTAAAGGTCTTGAGCCCGCTGGATGAACTACTTGACCGGTCGAGGGGCGGGGTCGCAGTATGTAAGAAGACGTAAGGAGAGAGACGTTGTCCGCCTCAGGTTGGAAATCCGCCGCAAAATTCCGGTCGGGCGGATACATCCCGTTACGGTTTCGCCAGAAAATCTCTTATGCAGTCGCAGACGTACCGGATGGCTTTTTCCTCAAGCTCAGGATAGAGGGGCAGGCTGAGACATTCCTTTGCGCACGCCTCCGCGGCGGGGAAATCACCCTCCTTGTATCCCAGGTGCCGGTATGCTTCCTGAGACGGAATAAGCAGCGGATAATAAATCCCCGTCTCGACGCCTCTTTCTTCAAGATACCTTTTCAACCCGTCTCTATTCTTAACCATTACCACGTACTGATGATACACCCCTTTCAGGTTCTTCTCCTTCGGAGGGGTTTTTAGCGGCGTGTCTTTCAACCCCTCGTCGTATAGTGCCGCTTTGCCGCGCCGGGCCTCAACCCACTCGTCCAACTTTTTCAGTTTTACCGCCAGCACCGCCCCCTGAAACGCGCTCATTCGATAATTGTACCCGATGAACGGGTGAAGGTACTCTTTACCCTTTTGTCCGTGATTCCTCAACATCCTTATCTTCTCAGAGAGTTCCCCGCTGTCGGTCACCACCGCGCCCCCTTCACCGCAGGCGCCTAGGTTTTTTGTGGGATAGAAGCTGAAACAACCAATGTCCCCTATGGAACCGGCCTTCTTCCACCTGCCGCTACCATTAGCTTCGATGAGACATTCGGCGCCGTGTGCCTGGGCGGCATCCTCTATCACAGGGATGTCACGTTCCCCGGCAAGTTCCATGAGCCTCGCCATGTCAACAGGGTGGCCGTAGAGGTGGACGGGCATGATGGCCCTGGTTTTTCGTGTAATTGCTTTCCCTGCCAGGGTGACGTCAAGGTTAAGGCTCCCGGCATCTATGTCTACAAAGACGGGTGTTGCGCCTGTATAGGAGATTGCTTCTGCGGGGGCGATAAAGCCGTGGGGTGAGGTAATGACCTCGTCGCCTTCCTTAACGCCCAGTGCAACCAAGGCAAGGTGGAGTGCCGAGGTGCCGGAGTTGAGGGCCACGCAGTACTTCGCACCCAGGTACGCGGCAAAATTTTTCTCGAAACGCTCAACTTCCTCACCAAGGATGAAGCTTGTACTGTCAACTACTCTGTCAAGCGCTTGTCGTATTTCATCCCTTATAGACCGGTACTGAGTATGCAGGTCTATGAACGGGATCTTCTTTATAGTCATCTTTATAGCCATCCCTGGTGGTCTCGTTAATGTATACCCTGTGGTTTGACCTCCCTGCCGCGCAGACCACCTCGTAAGGGATAGTACCCATGAGCCCCGCCACCTCCTCCGCCGAGATGGACGGGTTGCCATGTCCGCCAAACAGGATTACTTCGTCACCCACCTTTGCCCCGGGCACGTCAGTTATATCCACGTGCACGAAGTTCATGCGCACCCGCCCGATGACCGGCGCGCGCCGCCCGTGAATGATTACTTCGCTCCTGTTGGACAGGGCCCGTATGTAACCGTTGTCATAACCCAGGGGCAACACGCCTACCCTCGTGGGCCTCCGGGCCTTGAACGTACGTCCATAACTGACCGTCTCACCAGCCGGGACGTCCTTTATAAAGCCGAGGCTGGTCTTAAGCGCCATTGCAGGGCGGACACCTATTGCGTGTCCCCTGTGTTTAATGTCTGAGCATGACGGGCACAGCCCGTATAGCAGCATACCCGGGCGAACCATGTTAAACAAGGACTCGGGCGTTCGCAATATCGCGCCGCTGTTCGCCGCATGCTTTAGGGGCACGCGGATACCCAGGGACTCAATCTCTCTTATAATATCCTTAAAGATACGAAGCTGCTCATGCGTATGGCCAGTATTTATTTCAGAGGAAGAGCTGAAGTGTGTGAATAAACCTTCGATAAACAGGTTTTCGGTATTTGCCACCTCCGTTATAAATTTTACCGCATCGCTGTGGTGGACACCCAGGCTGCCCATGCCAGTGTCTATCTTCACATGGACCTTTGCCACCTTGCCGATAGTCCCGGCACACTCGGAGACCTTTTGTGTTAGAACGTTATCGCAGAGGGTGGGTATAAGAGAATATCTGAGGAGGACGCCAGCTTCTTCCGGGAATATACAGCCCAGGACCAGGATAGGCGTCTTTATGCCCCTGTCCCGCAGGGCTATCCCCTCTTCAACACTGGCAACAGCCAGCATCTCTGCGTCCAGTGACTCTAAGAGGCGGGCGACGCGCGAGGCGCCGTGGCCGTAGGCCTCAGACTTTACCACACCGATAATGCCCACACTGCGGCCGATCTTCTTACGGACCATGCGGACGTTATGGGTGATGGATGCGAGATCGACTTCTACCCAGTTCTTACCGGGTGATTGCACGGGCTGTCTCTACCTTTCCTCAATAGAGTACAGCCACCCCATCGAGTGCTTGACAGCGAGGGCATAATTTACTATTAAACCCAAAAATATTCAAGCAAAATCTTCCAGGCGGTGTTTTTGTGGCAGGAAAGAACCAGAATGATTTCACTAATCCACCGGGTTGTAGCCTGAGCCGCCCAGCGGGTGGCAGCGCAGGATGCGCCAGATGCCCGTGGGGATACCTGATATAACCCCTTTCTTCTCTATGGCCTCTATCATATACTCCGAACAGGTGGGGGAGTAGCGGCAGGAACGCGGCATAAGGGGCGATATGTAACGTTGATACATTTTGACGGCGCTGATTACCAGAAAACTCATTTGGGCCTTCTCGCGTTACACCAGCCTGCAAATATCTTAAACTCTGCCTCCGCGCCCTCGTATGTGTTTGGGAAGCCCCTCCTGGGCAAAAGGACGACGTCAAGCCCGGGCCCAAGCAACGCCTTATTCAACCGAAAACACTCCCGGAGGAGACGTTTGATGCGGTTTCGCGCTACGGCACCGCCGACCTTTTTGGACAGCATTATCCCCAGGCGCGAGAACTTGAGGGCGTTCGGGAGTACGTAGGCGTTAAAGTTCTTGCCGCGGAAAACAACCCTGCCTTCGAATACCCTGTCGAAGTCCTTCCTCTTTTTCAGCCTCTCCGCCTGTTTAAATCGTGTATCTTTTTTTATGTGTGCCGTGTCGCCCATATGGTCTTTGCGCATCCCAAAGGTTATTTTTCTATATGCGCGCGGAATCTCATTAGTATCAGTATAATAAGAACTTCTACCCTTTCCTCAAGACAGCCCTTTTTTTCTTTATTATTTCTTATATCACCTGGTTGGTGGAAATGCCATTGAAAACCGGGTGTCTGCGGAGGTCTGTATTTAAGGCGCCAGGAGTTCTTAAGGCGTGCCGACGGCCCCTCTTAAGGTGGGCCTTTCCCCTTGAATAATATTTACTTAGGGAATATAATTGATATGTTTAAGTGGAGGATTTTGTGAAGGAAACCAGCCAGGACATCCAGTTCGGCAAAGAGGTCTTAGAGCTTGAGGCCCGGGCCGTACAAAATCTTATCGAAAAGATAGACGACGGCTTCCAGCGGGCGGTAGACCTCATCTTCAATTGCAGCGGGCGCGTGGTGGTTACGGGAATTGGCAAGGCCGGCATAGTAGGCCAAAAGGTCTCTGCCACGCTTGCCTCCACAGGGACCCCCTCATACTGGCTGCATCCGGTGGATGCGCGCCACGGCGACCTGGGCAGGGTGGTTAAGGAAGACGTGGTGCTTGCGTTCTCATACAGCGGTCAGACGGAGGTCGTGCTGTTACTTCCCCACGTGAGGAAGATAGGCGCGAAGGTTGTGTCCATAACGGGTGACAGCGAGTCCTCTCTTGCGCTCCACAGCGACGTGGTACTGGAGACAGGGAGGATAGAGGAGCCGTGCCACCTGGGCCTGGCACCCAGCGCGAGCTCAACGGCCATGCTGGCCCTTGGCGATGCGCTGGCACTCACTGTATTCAAGAAGAGAAACCTTAAGAAAGAGGATTTTGCGGCCTATCACCCCGGCGGGGAACTGGGCAAGAAACTCATTACCGTTGATATGGTTATGCGTACGGGGGACGGTAATCCCGTTACGTCTGAATCTACCACTGTTAGTGAAGCGCTTAAGGCCATGACGTATACCAAAGGCAGCCCCGGGGCGGTAAGCATGGTGGATGCAGGCGGCCGGCTCTGTGGCTTCTTTACCGACGGGGACCTCAGAAGGCATCTGGAAAACGGACATGACTTCCTTAATAAGCCAATAAAGGAGATAATGACCACAGAACCGACGACCGTCAAGATGGGTTCCCTTGCTGCAGACGTTTACAGGGTCTTGAGGGATCACAAGATAGACCAGCTTCCGGTCGTGGACGATAAGGGTGTGCCGGTGGGTTTAGTAGACGTACAAGACCTCCTGGATGTGGGATACTGAAAAGTGGGACTAAAGGACATAAAGCTCTTGGTTGTTGACGTCGACGGCGTGCTGACTGACGGCAGGATATTTTGCAGCGACAGCGGGGAGGAACAAAAGGTCTTTCACGTGAGAGACGGTTCGGGGATAACATACTGGCACCGGAGCGGCCTTAAATCAGTTATTATCAGCGGGAGGGCCTCAAAGGCCGTCGAGCACAGGGCCAGGGAGCTTGGGATAGCGGACGTCTACCAGGGCGCCACGGATAAGCTTGAGGTTTATGAAAGGATGATAGAGAAGCATAAGATGAAGGACGAAGAGGTTTGTTATATCGGAGACGACCTGATAGACCTGCCCGTGCTGAGACGTGTGGGGTTTTCAGTTGCTGTGGCGGGTTCACCCGAGGAGTTATTGAGTGCCGTGGATTACGTGACGGTGGCTCCGGGCGGAGGGGGTGCGGTAAGAGAGGTGGTGGAAAAGGTGTTAAAATTGCAGGGTAAGTGGGGAGCCGTTTTGAAAAGGTACGTGTAAGTACGTGTAAGATATAAAAGAAGCTATGAGTAAGAAGAGAATAATATTGTTTGCCGTGCTGGGGTGCCTCCTGCTTAGTGCCGTATTGTCGCTATTCGGGGTCATTCCCAACAAGTATGCCGTAACTCATAAGGTGGAGTCGAAAGACCCCTACAGGGGAAAGTCGTATACCGAGCTCCAAGAGACCGCCGGGGAAGGAACGCAGGTAAGCCAGTACATCAGGGATTTCAATCTCCCGAGATACGATGAAACGGGGGAAGAGGTTTTTACTATTGTAGGTAAGGAGGCATTTCTCGTAAACGACTCGGTTTACAAGATAAACAGGCCGGAGATTCATTTGAAGGGTTCTGCCATGGACTTTGGCTCTTCCGATGAGGACGAGGAAGAGGAAACAGAGGCTTCTGCGGAAGACACGGGCGATTCTGAAGCTCAGGACATGGTAATAACCGCCAAAAAGGGAGAGATGGACCGGCTGTCAAACAAGGGCGTCCTGACAGGTAATGTGGTGGTGAGACTGGGGAATAATACCACACTGAAGACGGAGTATCTCATATATTACCCGGACGAGAAGAAAGCTATAACCGATCACCCCGTTGCTATTCAGAGTGAGAAGATGAACGTTACGGGCGTGGGTATGGAGGCCGAAATGGGCAGCGGGAGGATGTGGATTGAAAAGTCCGTTGTGGCTGAGATAAAGGGCTCGCAAAGCGGTGCGTTTATGGTCTCCTTTGGCAAGGGTGAGAAGGAGAAGAAAGAGGCACCCAAAAGGATTTATATACGCTGCAACGGGAAAATGGTCTTTGAGAAGGAACCAAACATGGTTACCTTTCATGACAACGTAAGGGTCAGAAAGGGTGATTCTACGATGACGTCAGATAAGTTGATAATTATCTTTGGCAAGGACGCCGATAAACCAAAGATGATTGTCGGTGAGGGCAACGTCACGGCCTCGGACGGCGTGAAGGTGGCCAAAGGCGATTTCCTTGTCTGGGACGCGGTTACTGACGCCACCACCCTGAAAGGAACGCCCACCGCATCCTTTTTCGAGAAGAAGATGTCTATAATCTCCCCGAAGCTGTTGTTTTATCAGGCGGAAGACAAGGTGATTGCCCCGAAGGGCGGCCAGCTGATCACAAAAGGTTTCGATGACAAAGACGACAAGGACGGGATGTTGGGTTCTGGAAGTGTTACCATCACGTGGAAGGGCAGGATGAACTTTGAGAAGGCCAAGAGACGGGCGGTTTTTGAAGATGATGTCCATTTGACCCGAAGAGATTTCAAGCTGAACAGCGAAAAGCTCATAATCGGTTTTGATGAGGAAGAAGGCCGTAAAGTAAACTCGATGAGGGCGACAGGTGGAGTGTATATTGTGGAGAAAAATGAGGATAATCTCAGAGAGGTTTATGGAGAAGAGGCGGTCTGGGAGAAAGACACCGGCGTGATTGAGGTCCTGGGGGAGGGCACACTGTATATTCAGGGTAAGGGGGGAGCCGGAAACAAGGGTATGACAAACATAAGTTGGGGCAGAAAGATGGTCAGGGACGAGGCCAACAAAAAAATCAGTTTCTTCGAGAACGTTTTGGCCCTTAAGGGAAATGAACAGGTGGAGTGCAATCAGCTTAATGCCTTTCTCGGAGAGGACGGGAGCAAGGTAAGGCGTGTGGTGGCCCTGGGAGACGTGGTGTATAACGACACAAAGGAAGACGGTATTGAAGGCCTTGGTGACGTTTTGGAATGGGACTGGAAGCAAAGCAAGATGATCCTTAGCGGCACTCCGACGGCAGAGATAAGGAGGCACGGGGTAAAGACTTTTGCGAAAAGGGTATACTATGACCCAAAGTCCCAGCGTTTGAGTTGGAGGGAAAAACCGCATTGGCAGATACCTCTTGGGGGGCGGGACGCCGGTGTCAACGTGCCCATAACACTGTATTAATGACAGTCCGTTGCCGGTCTAAACTTTTGTAATCAGTTAATTGTGTAAGGGATTAGACATTGAAAAGTAGAGTCGTAGTATCTCTTTATGTAATTGTCCTTTTGCAGTGTTTTCTTGCTGCGCCGGCCTTTCCGGAGTCACCTGCAGAAGTGCTGATAGCCGCAAACAGCGGTGTCTTGGAGGAGGCTCCGGAGAACACCATGTATGCGTTTGAGATGGCCGTTGAACAGAAAGCGAGTATCCTTAAGGTTGACGTACGGGGGACGAAGGATGGGGGACTCGTCATTATGAGGGACGCCACTATTGACAGGACCACAAACGGCAAAGGACTTGTGGGTGATATGCTCCTGGAAGAGATTAAGGTATATGACGCGGGCTCATGGCGGGGCAAACAGTTCAAAGGTGAACCAGTTCCCCTCCTCAGGGAGGTATTAAGGTTCGCCAAGATAAACGGTCTTAAGGTTATACTGGACGTCAAGGACCAGGGGCTGGAGAACAACATCCTGGCCCTTGTAGAAAGTCTGGGGATGATGAAAAAGGTCTATTTCTGGGGTGTATTGAGCCATTTAAGAGAATCAGAACCCTCATTGGTGGGGCAGGATCTTGTGTTTCTCACCCCGGAAGAGTTGACGCCTTCTAACATAAAACAGGCACATACCCGTCATAAGGACGTCATGACCTCTCTATTGAATTGCGATGACATGGAGAAGATGCGGAAGGTCATGCTGAAGGGGCCAGACATTATACTGGTAGACTTTCCTGCAGTCGCCAACGAGGCGTTGACTTTCAGAGAGCGGCGTAGAGCGATAAGGAGGATACAGAAACGCGACGCCCTGACCACAGTACCTTTCGATGGGCGCCTCTACGGAGTGGGTAGTGACGATGCGTTTATGTTTGAGGAGCGAGGAGGTGGTATTGGAGGCATAGACCTTCTTGACCCGGTAGGCGTCTTGCAAGGTCTCCTTTTTGGGAAGGAGGAGGTCGAATATGTTGACGGTCTGGAGAAGGGTACCCCCAAGGCCGAACTTCGCAAGGAGGTAAGGTCCCTGGCTCTGGACCTGTATGAGCCGGGTTTGAGTGAAAAGGGTTTTTTTGGAAAGGCCACCAGCAAGTTTATGAAAGGGATGAGTGATGAGGAGGCCGATGACTCCAGGATGGCCGCACTTGAGATGACGTCGCTTCCTCCTTTTGCGGTGATTCCGCAGCTTGTCCATGCCTTGGGCTCTAAAAGGCCGGCAGTAAGGGACAATGCAGTTTGGGCCCTGGGGCTTATTGGTGACTATAATGTTATACCAGAGGTGGTCGTGTTGTTAGAAGACGTGAATCAAGAGGTTGATATCAGGAGGAGCGCGGCTTTAGCGCTTGGCAGACTTCGGCAGACCTATGCGGTAGAACCCCTGCGGGACGTACTTGTGGAAAGCAACATACCACCTGTGAGGTATGATGCGGCAAGGTCACTTGGGGATATTGGAGACGCCAGCGCCGTGGGTGACCTGATAAGGACCACTGAGGGAAGCGCTGACTGGAGGGTAAAGGCCGCCTGTGTAGGGGCGTTAGGTAAGATTGGCGACCCCGGCGCGGTGACCAGGCTTGGCGAACTGCTGAGGCAGAATACGGGGGCCCCGCATTCCATATGGGCCCGTCACCGGGCGGCTTGGGCCCTTTCATCAATAGGAGAAGACTCGCTCAGGGTCCTTCTGGCCGGCCTGAGAGACGATGAAGAATTTATTAGAAGAAAAAGTGCATGGGCGATGGTAAGGATAGGGAAGCCCGCCATTCCTGCACTTATAAGGGGATTAAGGGACCCCAATGCGAGAGTCAGGTTAAGGGGTGCTCTGGCACTAGGTTGGATAGGAGACACCAAGGCCGTACCGTCTCTGGCCCGTTCCATGTATGATGAGGATTTTGAGGTGAGGCAGGCCGTTGTGTGGGCCATCGGGCACATAGGCGGTGTCAGGGCGGACAAGGTGTTGGAAAAGCTCGTGAATTCTGACGACGATGAGAGAATAAAGGAATTAGCGGGGGAAGCCATCGCAAGAGGGTCGAAGAAAAATAAGGGGTATCGGAGGTGAAAAAAGTCTATCTGGTGGGGTCAGGGCCCGGGGACCCGGGCCTTATTACCGTAAAGGCCGTCGAGTGTATAACAAAGGCGGATGTCATAATATACGACTATCTGGTCGGTGAAGAACTGCTTAAGTACGCGAGAGAGGATGCAGAGATTATCTACGTCGGTAAACAGGGGAACCGGCATACTCTTGAGCAGGATGAAATAAATGACCTCATCGTAGAAAAGGCCAGGCAAGATAAGACCGTGACAAGGCTCAAGGGTGGCGACCCGTTTGTGTTTGGCAGGGGTGGAGAAGAGGCCGTGTATATGGCTGAAAGGGGAATCCCCTTTGAAGTCGTGCCGGGCATCACTGCTGCGATAGCCGCTCCGGCTTATGCGGGCATACCCGTAACTCACAGGGATTATACCTCTACGCTGGGTCTGATAACCGGACACGAAAACCCCGAAAAGGGCGGGAGCGCCCTGCCATGGGACAAGCTGAGTACCGCGGTCGGCACCCTCGGGGTGTACATGGGAATAAAGAACCTTCCTTATATTGTGAAAGAACTCCTTAAGAACGGCAGGCCCAAGGACACCCCTGTGGCTATAATACGCTGGGGCACCACGTCGCGACAGGAAACATTGGTAGGGACACTGGAAGACATTGTGGAAAGGTCTAAGGATATAAAACCCCCTGCCGTTACCGTAGTGGGTGAGGTAGTTAAACTCAGGAAGTGTCTGAACTGGTTTGAGACCAGACCGCTCTTCAGGCGGACAGTGGTGGTCACAAGGTCAAGGGACCAGGCAAGCGATTTCGCGAGAGAGTTGGAAGAACGGGGTGCAAGGGTTATAGAGTTTCCTACCATTAAGATCACGGAGCCAACGGACATTTCACCTCTCGATAAGGCAATCCGTGAGCTAAGCACCTTCCACTGGGTGGTTTTTACCAGCGTAAACGGGGTAGAGGCCTTTTTCCGGCGGCTGTTCCATCTGGGGATGGACGTGCGGGAACTGAAGGGCGTAGAGATATGTGCAATCGGGCCTGCGACTGCCGGGGAGGTGCGGAGGTACTGTCTGAGTGTTGATTGTCAGCCCTCAAAATACGTGGCGGAAGAGGTGCTGGAGGAACTGAAGAAGAGAGGAGATTTGAAAGGAAAGCGGATCCTGATGCCAAGGGCCGATATTGCCAGGAGTTTTCTGCCGGAGGAGTTAAAGAAATTGGGTGCAGAGGCCGTCGAGGTCACCGCCTATTGCACCGTGCTTGCGGAAACGGGTGAGAAAAAACTGCTGGAGAGGATAACTGCTGGAGAGGTAGACGTAGTTACCTTTACCAGCTCGTCCACGGTGAGGAACTTTGTGAAGATAATAGGCAAGGAGAACCTGGCCAGGTTAAACGGCAAGGCACGCTTTGCCAGTATAGGACCTATAACTACCGGTACGGCGGAAGAACTGGGTCTTAATATATCCAAAGAGGCGAAGGAATATACCATCCCCGGCCTGGTAAAGGCCGTTGAGGAAATGCTGACGACGTAGCTGTCCGGCTGGCTGGTTTGAAATTACTGATGCAAGAGCAGGGAACTTCAGGTCCATATCTGTAAGGCCCGGAAAATTATATCCCGGCAAGAGTCGCTTTTTTAGACAGGTCTATCTGTAATGTTGAGTTCTTATGCCCCGCACAACAGGGTTTTTCCAGGGCGTCACCCGGGGATAGGGGCTGCATCTGGTTCCGGGGCACTGAAATAGTACATTGCCCGCGCCCGGACTGGATTCTAGCCGTCAACCTGGGTCTTGAGATACTCCCTGAGTTCAATAAGACCTTCCGGAATTTCTTCCAACCTGTCGAGGGCAGAGCTCAGTTTCGTGTTCAGCGTCCTTATCCTGTGGCCCATCTGCCGGAGGACCCGTAGCGCAAGTGTGGGGTCCACTCTTACGCGTTTAAGGAACATTTCGTGGTCGATGGCAAGTACCCTTGCATCACCCATGGCCTTAACGGTGGCAGACCGGGGCTTTGCGTCAAGCAGACTCATCTCGCCAAATATGTCCCCCTCTTTTAATATGGCCAGTGCCGTCTCCATTTTTCCGTGGCCCTTAACGACCTTTACGTTTCCGGACTGGATTATGTACATTACCCGGCTTTCTGAGCCTTCTTCTACAATAACGTCACCGTCCTTATAGGTTGTTCCCAAGAATCCTTCTTCTGCCATGATATGGCCCCCCACTGTACGTGTAAGTGTATTAGACCTTTATAAACATGTCTTTCCGTTTGATGCGAAGACAGAAAGCTGTGACAACAACATGTCTCTTAGGATTTCCGGCGCGAATGACTTTTCGTAGCTGCATCATTTCTTTTAAAAGGGAATGTATCTTTTCCAGAACTCTCCCAGGACGCCCTTAATGAGTGAGAATTGTGCCCTGGGGCTGATTGCAGAGTAAAAGATTTCCGTATAGTTTCTACCCCCGGTGAACATGTCCCACAGTATGGAGCTGTGGGGTGTACCGTCTGAGGGATTCTCCTGTTCGTGCCGCACGGTGTTAAAAAACCCTTTACTGAGTAATGGAGTGCTTGTTACATAGTCGTTTATGGTGAACAGTACCTTTCCGAATCTGTTGTCCTTGTCTATGGCTTTACACGTTGGGAGATAGTGTTCGGCAAAATCTGTTTCGCTGATCCCGTAAAGCGTAGTGGTGTAAGCGGCGGCCTTTCCTGTTACATAGGCTGAACCTATTCCGTCCTTGTAGAGACGGGCGCTTGCGGCGTCACCGACTATGACGATGTGGTCGGCGAAAGGTTTGTGTGCGGGGTTGAGGGTCATCTTTGGGAAGCAGTGGCAGAACCTATCCGGCAGCCGCCAGCCTTCTGGCAGCATCTTTTGCATGGCCGGATGGGCGACAAAGGCCTGTACCGTCTCTTTGTTAACCTGTTTGCCGAGGAGGCTGATGGTAGCGTAGTCACTCTTAGGTGTTATGGCGGCAAATTTCACGCCCGGCATGTTCAGGAGAAAGACGTGGATGGCGTTCCCGAAGTACTTGTTTACCCATTCCTTGTCCAGTTCCAGCTCTGTCTGCATGCATCTTATGGTCTCTGGAGGGACATAGCCAAAGCCGAGGTCTCTAAATTTCTCTACGGTGCGTGCGTTTACGCCGAATGCCCCCACCAGGAGGTCCGGTTCCATCAAAGGTTTTTTGTTGGAATAGAGTACGGGTTTATCACCGTTCAGCTTTATCTCATCTATTACGGTGTGTTCTATTGTAGCCCCTTCTTCAGTGGCTTTTTGCAGCAAAAATTCGTCAAAGCTTAAGATATCTCTTCCACTACTGCCTCTAGGTCCGCCACCGCGATATGTGGTGGCTATACCTCTCTGCTGGAGCCGCGGGGACTTTATATAAACCTCACCGGCAGGGGTGTGGAAGCAGTAAGAGTCTATACTGCGCTGTACTACCGTGGGTGGGATGTTTATTCCGTCTATGGCGAGATGCTGTACCATGGTTTCGGAGATGACTCCGGCACACATGTTACAACCCGCCGGACCCTGGTTGGTGAAGGTCTTGCGGTCAAAAATCTTTAGGTGCAGTTTTTTCCCCAGGTCCTTGGCCAGTTTAAGTGTATATATACTGAAGAAGGACCCGGCGGGACCGCCCCCGATTACTGCAACCTCTGCCCCATCGGACAGGGTGAGATGCTTACGTACCCCCCCCATATTACGTTGACCCTCAATATCTTGCAATTAGTGGTCTATAAGTGAAATTAAAGGTCTGTCCCGAACTACCTGAAAGACATACATCAAATCTGCGATTCCAGGGCAACCCCCAAGCCGCATACCGGGTAGTTGCACTATCGTACGTTTAGCCTATACGCAGATATATTGATTAGAGGCCTTTTATGTATTTGCGGTGGCCAGTACCTCCTGGACCTCGAAGAGTTCCATCTCTTCCGAACGTCCCTTAAGGAGTTTCTTACCCACGCTTGTGGCCTTAACCTTGTCTGAAATCATGTCGTACGTATCTTTACCGATAAGGATGGAGTTGGGTTTTTCTTTCGTACAATCCTGGATGTGGAAGGCCATGTTTACGGGACCGCCTATCACGGTGTATTCCATTTTCTCTTTGGACCCCACGTTTCCGGATATAACCTTACCTGAGTTGATGCCGATGCCGATTGCAATGGTTTCGCCCATCCTGTCCTTAAGCCAGTCGTTGAACTTTGCAAGGGACTTTTGTATTTCGAGGGCGGCTGAGACGGCACAAAGTGCGTGGTCGTCCAGTGAGGCCGGTGCCCCAAAGACGGCCAGAACACCGTCACCGATGAATTTATCCACCACACCGCCTTTAGCTATTACTATTTTGCTTATCTCGGAAAACAGTTTATTCAGTACCTCCACCACCTCCTCCGGTGTGTGCTTCTCAGAGAACGGGGTAAAACTTCTTATGTCGAGAGAGAGTATCGTGACGCTTCGGTTTTCCCCCGTGAACAGGTGTTCGTCTGCGCGTTCCAGGACCTCGCTGACTACCTTCTCGGGCACGTAACGTTCAAAGACCTTCCTTATTCTCACTTCCTTTTCGATGGAGGCGGAGAGCTTGGTTACCTGGTCCTGGACTTCTTGTAGCAGCTCTTCGTTTTCCTCTTCAAGGTCCATTCTGGATAGTACGTCCCGGACCGTGGATTTTAGTTCTTCGGGCTTCCAGGGTTTTGTTATATATCGATACACGTGTCCCGTGTTTATGGCATCTATCAGGTCTTCAACGTCGGTGTATCCGGTAAGAACGATCCGGGTGACGTCGGGACATATATCCATGGTACGTTTAAAAAGTTCCGTTCCCGTCATCTCAGGCATCTTCTGGTCTGAGATTATCATGGAGATGTTGCTGTCCTTCAGGATTCTCAAGGCAGCTTCGCCGCTATGCGCCGCAAAAACGATGCATTCCCTGCGCAGCGTGCGTTGAAGCAAGTCCAGACTGTCCTGTTCGTCATCAACTACTAAGATGTTATGCCTTGACATCTTGCTTTGGTCCTTCTATCGGTAGCTCTATGTTAAAAGTGGTTCCTTCTCCCACTTTGCTCTCTGCCCATATCCGGCCCTGGTGTTTTTCTATTATACCATAACTGATGCTGAGGCCAAGACCGGTTCCTTTACCCACGGGTTTTGTGGTAAAGAAGGGTGTAAAGAGCTTTTTCTTGTTCTCCTCCGAAATGCCCTTTCCGCTGTCTCTGATGGAGATTTTTACTTTTGTGTCCGTCTTTTCAGTCTTTATCCAGACATCCCCCTTATCCTCTATTGCCTGGGCGGCGTTTGCCAGCAGGTTCATGAAGACCTGGTTGAGCTCACCGGCGAAGCAATTGATTTTTGGGATATCTCCGTATTCTTTGTGTACGTTGATACGGTTCTTATAAAGGTGAGTGAGAATTTCCAGTGTGCTGTTAATACCCTCATGAATATCTGCCCGCTTTAGCGCAGCCTCGTCCAGCCTGGAGAAGCTTCGCAGGGAAGCTACAATGTCTTTTGTCCGCTCGGCTCCATTTTTACAGCTTTTTATTAATTTGTCCAGGTCTTTTAGTAAAAAATCAAGGTCTATCTCCTGGATTAAATGGTCCATCTGCTTTTTTTCTTCCGGGCTGACGGATTTTAGGTCTCTAAACCCGGAGAGGATCTCTTTTATGTTGTTTATGTATTCCTCCAGGTGGTCCATATTGCCGTAAATAAAGCTTACCGGATTATTTAATTCGTGGGCTATGCCGGCGACCAGTTGGCCCAGGGAGGCCATTTTCTCCGACTGCACGAGTTGAGCCTGTGCCCCCTGGAGCTCTTTGTAGGCCTTCTCCAGGTCTTGATGAGATTTCTGCAGGGCTACGGTCCGCTCCCGTACCTTTTCTTCCAGATTGGTGTTCAGGTCGGCGAGTTCATTTGCGTAGTTGTCCTTTTCGGTAAGTGTGTTCTTGAGATTCTTGGTAAGCTTGTTGAACTCAGACGCGAGCTGTCCGATTTCGTTCCGGGAGCGTATGTTTACCTGATGGTCCAGGTTGCCGCCCGAGATTATCTTTATGTCTTTGACAAAGTTCTTTACGGGTTTTGTTATGGTATAGGCCGTCAGGAAACTTGCCCCCAGTGACACAAGCAGTCCGACGCCGCCGGCGAAGAGTCCTATCTTCAGGGCCCGCCCCGCCCCGCTGGTCATAAGCTCGCGCGCGTAGCCTATCCGGACGGTGCCGTATTTTACGTTGCCTTCAAACAGGGGTACTTGCGCCTCCATAATCCAGCGCTCTGCGCCGGGGCTAAAATATTTTTGTACAGAATAGATGTCGGATGAATAGGTATTCTTTATCCTGGTCTTTTCTGACAAGAACTCTTCGGCGTTCTTGCTCTTGGCGATGACCTTGCCTTTCTGGTCCTCGACTACGGCGTAGATGACGTTCTTGTCTGTGGCAAGGTCTTGGACAAAGCCGGAAAGGGGTTCATAATTGCTGATGGCCATGAATGGCACGAGCTGTTTATTGAGGTTTTTCGAGAGTACCCCGCTTGCTTCCTTAATCTGCTTTTTTTGTTCCCGGTTGTTTAGAAGGCTGTATGACCCCGTGACAATGAAGACTACAAAGAACACTATTGGTATGGTCATGAGGAATATCTTGTTGCGGAAACTTAGGGAAGGCTTTCTCATAAGATTTCTATACTACTGTGATATACCCGCCGGAGCCTACTGCAGGCACCCTGAAACGTGCGCCACCTGAGGGTTTATCTGGCCTTCGTTCTTTTAGGTTCCCACAGTAAAAAGTATATTATTCCCCCAATTATCACTACCGCCTGAGTCACGATGATACTTCTAATCCAGATGCTAAGACACCTGCTTAAGTAAGTACTAAATCTGGCCTCGTCAACCCCGCCAATCTGTACTATAGAGTAAATGGCCACAGAAATAATTACGATACACATGAGAGTTATATCAATAATCCTGAGAACCCTTTTGCCCGTAGAGCCGCCTTCCTCTTCTTCGTAGTATGAATCCTCGTAGGCTGGTGCTTCAGTCTCTTGAGGTGGTGTGGGTGAGACCTCGCCCAGTTCCTTGCCCAGGTCTTCGAAATCCTCGTAAACAGACTGTCCTGGTTCTTCAATGTCCAGGTGTAACCCTTCTTCTTCCTCGGTTTTCCTGTGGGCTGCGGCTGGAGCCGGCGTGGGTGTGGGCGCGGGTGTTGGAACAGATTCTATTTCTTTTGTCGTATAGTGTACAGGTTCTTCCAGCTCTCGCTGGGCCTTCTCTATGTCCTCGAGAGCGGAGGGGTACTCCTCCTCGGCCGATTCCTGGAGGTCTCGCTCTCTTCCGCAGCTTGTGCAGACGAGAGAGTCTTCTTCATTTTGTGAACTACACGGACACAGCCACATTTTAGTGCCTTAATTGTTAAGGTTGTCTCGATAAGTCTATATTTTTACGAAATCTAACAGAAAATCCGGCAAACAACAAGAAGCATTTCGCGGTATTTTAAAGACCCCGTTCCTTTCGGACCTCTTCGTATGCGTTACTTACTTCTACGAACTTCCGATGGGCGAGGGCTTTGAGTTCTTCTCCCAGGTGTGTAACCTTGTCTGGATGGTACTTGACGGAGAGTTCCAGGTAGCGCTTCTTTACCTCTTCATTTGTTGCGGACCTGTCAATCCCCAACACCGTGTACGGGTTTTCCACGGGGTTTACCTTTACGGAATCGTATACGCGGCCGAGGGTTGCACCCAATATGGAGCCCAGGAACCGGCCTGTAAACCATCCCAGGCCTAAACCGATTAGCGTGCCCTTGTACTCTACTTTCATTACGGCGCCCCCTGGGAGGTCAAGACTTCTTGCAGTCTATCCATCCCTTCTTCAATGTGTTTCATGTTTGTGGCAAAGGATATTCTTACGTGGTTGTCGGAACCGAAGCACACTCCGGGGACAAGGGCCACCCCGGCCTTTTCTATTAGCATTTCCACAAACTCAGTTGAATTGCTTACTTCTATACCTGACATGCTTCGCCCGTAAAGGCCTGAGACATTGGGGAAGACGTAGAATGCCCCTTCGGGCATGGTGCAGGATATACCTTCTAATCCCCGGAGTTTTTCGACCATATACCTTCTTCTTTTGTCGAATTGCTCCACCATGTGTCTTACAGGTGTTTGGTCGCCCCGGAGGGCCTCCACTGCGGCCTTCTGGGCGATGGAGTTGGCGCAGCTGGTGGTATGGTCCTGAAGTCTTATGGCCGCCTTTATAATCTGCTCCGGCCCTGCCGCATAGCCCACACGCCAGCCTGTCATGGCATAGGCCTTTGAAAACCCGTTTACCGTTATAACTTTTCCCATAAACTCGTCGCCAAAGCCGGCAGGGCTAACGTGTTTCATCCCATCGTATATTATCTTCTCGTATATCTCGTCAGAGACGATGTATATATCGTTCTCCACGGCGATACTTACCAGCGCCCTCATTTCCTCCTCTGTATATACTACTCCCGCGGGGTTACTGGGACTGTTTATGATAAGAACCTTGGTCCTGGATGTGATCGCCGCCTTCAGGGATTCGGGCGTTAACTTGAATCCTGACCCGTCATCGGTATGTACGAAGACAGGCGTGGCACCAGCCATCTTTACCTGTTCCGGGTAGCTGACCCAGTATGGGGCGGGGATTATTACTTCGTCTCCGCTGTCACACAGTACCAGTAACAGGTTGTGGACGGCCTGCTTTGCGCCGATTGTTACCGCCACCTGTGTGGGAGAGTATTGTAGGCCGTTGTCTTGCAATAGCTTCTCACAGATAACCTCTTTGAGTTCTAAGATCCCGGAGGTTGGTGTGTATCTGGTGAAGCCGTCCTTTATGGCCTTTATGGCTGCGTCAGTGATGTTCTTTGGGGTATCAAAGTCGGGCTCCCCCATGCCGAAACCGATGACGCTGATACCCTCCTGCACCATATTTTTGACCTTGGTACTTATCTTGATAGTACCGGAGGGCTTTATTTTTTCAGCAATCCTTGATAGGTTCATCTTTAATACTTCATTACAGAGAAAAAAAATCGTAAAAGGAACTTTCCGTCCAATTTATCAAATTACGCGGTCGCTGTCAAATCCTTTAGATATCTCCCTTAAGGCATACGTGGAGCATAATAACCCTGCGGAGGCAGCGGTTTCAGTACTGGAACAGTGCCCACTGTCGGAGAAGGGTGCTGGTTTGCATCCAGCCGTCAGGGGATCCGGTATGTTTAGGGGACGTGACCCTTCAGGGGAGATTATGGGCGACGCGTGATATCTGTCTGTGTTGTCTGAAAGGTCAGGGTTCCTCGTGGAAGATTCTGTCACCGTAGATTGATTTGAGAAGTGACGGGTCCAAGCCGTTCAGGGCCTCGTATACTGTATTATCATATAAATCCTTTTTAACTTCTTCGCCCAGGTAATCGACTACCTTCTTATGGGATAAGGCCCGCCGGTAGGGCCTGTCTATTGCTACGAGGGCGTCGTAGGTGTCTGCTAAGGCGAGTATTCGTGCAATAAAGGGCATTTCACGTGCCGTGTGTTTTTTGGGATAACCGCTTCCGTCGAGCCTTTCGTGGTGCATGGTGGCGACCGCGGGGATATCATGCCATTCTTCGGGCCAGTGCATCTTGTAGAGTATTTCTCCGGTATGGACTGCATGTAGTTTGATAGTGGCATACTCATCGTCGTCAAGCCTGCCGGGTTTTAGGAGTACGGCATCGGGCACACCGATTTTTCCTATGTCATGAAGAAGTGCGGCATATCCGATGACAGCCAGTTCATTTTCCGAAAGCCCCATTTCTTGAGCGAGCGACAGACACAACCTGCTTACACGGACCGAGTGTCCTGCCGTGGCGGGGTCCCTTTTGTCAATGGCGCTGGTTATCATCTCAACGGCGCTTCTAAAGGTCTTTTCTCGTTCCTTATACAGCTGGGCGTTTTCAATGGACACGGCGATGTATGACGCAAAGGTTTCCACGAACTTCTCGTCACCGGCCGTAAAGTGCGGTTGCTTATTGACAAGCTGTATAATCCCGATTATCAGATTTTTCTGGTTTATGACGGGTGCGGAGAGCATGGAACGTGTTTTGAAGCCGGTTCGAGCGTCGGAGCCTTTATCAAAGAACGGGCACTCGTTGACATCCGGGCAGTTATGGAGTTTCCCCGTCCTGGCCACGTGCCCTGCGGCCCCCGACCCGATAGGCAGTGTGATTGTTTCTGTCGCCAGCCCATGGGCGATGTAGCTGGTCAGGATACCCTTTTTTTGGTCGACCAGGTACAGGGTGCCGCGTTCGGCTTTGGTGATTTGTGTGGCTTCGTCTATGATATCAAAGAGAAGCCGGGGCAGGTCCTGAACCTGTAGTATCTTTGGAGGGTTAAAGACGGACAGAAAACTGCCGAGAGTCTCCTGCGCGCTGGATGTGTCAGAGTCGCCTTTTAGTTCCATCGGTGGCCCTTCGAGGACCATTTAAGGAAATCATCATATTCACGAGACGATGTCTTATTGGTCATCTAATCAACAAGTCCCCCGGCAATGCCCCCAGAGACAGTTACTTGGACAAGGACGGCGCCTCAGAATGCGCGAACGGCACAGGCACCACGATACGTAAATAACTTATAATGGATAAATGCCCCTTTGTCAAGTTAAGATTATGCATAACCCTATTGAATATTCAAGTCAATTCATATATATTTAGTCTATAATGCTGCAAATTTGGTTGCCTGGCTTCATAATGTATGGCATCTGAAGAACTGTAGGGCCGCCCTGTTTAGCTCTAATGTGCCGTAAGGCCGTGGGTGAGCCCGGGTATAATGGGCCAACTTTGCAAGAATACGTGCTTTTCCAGGTGCCTCACATTATGATGAAGGACGACGGCAAATCATCCTCTGATCCCTTATGTAGCCGCTTTTGTACCTCCGGGGATGAACTGACATCTTCAAGGCCGAGGCCCTGCATAGGTCGGGCAGGGGGACGATAAAATGGAAGAAGGCAGTAGATTTTTCCTTATGGAATGGTTGGGCGTATTCTGTCTGATGGGGGTTCTGCTGTTTCTCTCCGCCCTGTTTTCCTCCTCAGAGACGGCACTCTTTTCACTCGGCAAAGAGGATATAAAACGGCTTAAAGGGGAAAACACCCGCATCGGCAGTATATTAGCCGGTCTGACAGGCTCTCCCAAAAGGCTTCTCATAACCATCCTGCTTGGTAATACCGCCGTAAACGTTGCTTTTTACAGCATTTCCTTCGGTCTGTCCCGGGAGATATTGAACTCTGGTACGCCTGATGCGGCGTTCTGGGCGTGGATGGTCGGCTTCGGCAGCCTTCTGGCGGTCATTGTCCTAGGTGAGGCAATACCGAAGAGTGTTGCCGTACGGATTCCCGAACACCTGTCCCGCCTTGTTGCCGTACCAATATCAATCTTAGAGAAACTCCTTCTGCCCGTCCGTGTCCCCATTACCATGATACTGGACGGTCTTGGAAAGCTCTTTGCCGGGGGGGGAGAAAAGGAGCCCTATATCACTGCAGAGGAACTGAAGGTGATGCTGGCCCTTAGTGAACGGCATGGTGTGGTTGACACCAGGGAAAGGACCATGATACATGCGGTGCTCGATTTCGGCAGGATGCGGGTAAAAGACGCAATGGTTCCCAGAGTGGACATGACGACCTTTGACATCTCCGACTCCGTGGACGACTTTCTGGCACTCGTACGCAAAACGAAACACAAAAAGGTACCCGTATATGAAGGAAGCAACGACAACATCCTTGGCGTGGTCTACGCCAAAGACGTATTTCTTAACCCGGGCGAGGACCTTAGAACCATGATACGGGACGTTACTTTTGTGCCGGAGACAAAGACCATAGAGAGCCTTTTGAGGGAGTTCCGAAGGGAACACCAGCAGATGGCTGTCGTCGCCGATGAGTACGGAGGTACGGCAGGGCTTATAACCCTGGAGGATATCCTGGAAGAGGTGGTGGGCGAGATTCAGGACGAGACAGAACGCTATGAAGAGCCTATCAGGAAGCTTGGAGGAAAGAGATACATGGTCCATGGGAGTATAAGTCTTATGGACTGGTGTGAAACCTTTGGTGTAGAGCTGAACCCGGTCGCGGACACCATTGGCGGTTACGTTGTGTCTCTGCTGGGGCGCATACCCCAGAAAAACGACTCGGTAAGCTACAAAGACATAGTCTTCACCGTTAAAGAGGTTAGGAAGAGACGCATTACCAGGCTTCTGGTCGAATTTGTAGGAGAAAGGTAGTCAGTTTAATATTATGCCGGCAAATATATACATATTACTGTTTGTAGGCCTCTTGTTCTCGTTCATATACGCCGCAACGGAGACGGGCTTTTATTGTCTTAACCGAATCCGCCTGAGATACAGGGAAGAAAGGGGCTGGTGGACGGCCGGGGTTATAAACCGGATGCTTAACGACCCGCAGGGTATGGTCTGTACCGTGCTTATCGGCAACAATATTGCCAACTACGTTGCCGTTGCAGCCTTCACGTATATAGTAGCGGCAAGGGTCTCGCAGGTTAAGGCGGAGTTGATTGCCACCCTTATGCTCACCCCGGTTATCTTGATATTCTGTGAGATCTTGCCGAAGACCATCTTCCAGAGACACGCCGACAGTCTGCTCTACAAGGTGATACCCGTTGCGGACGTTTCTTATAAGATCTTCCGCCCCTTTGTCTTCCTGCTCAGGGTGATAAGCAGGCTGCTGCACCTGTTTCTCAAGGGGCTAGAGGCGAAGGAGAGCCCCTTCTTCAGCCCGCAGCGCCTCAGGTATTTCCTGGATGAGGGCGCCGAAGAGGGTGCCGTGTCCGTGTACCAGAGCACAATGGCTCGGAACATCATGGACCTGGGAAATACTCCCGTGAAAGAGGTCATGATACCGCTGGAAGAAGTTACCATGGTGCCTGAAACCGTGGGGCCA
Source organism: Candidatus Bathyanammoxibius amoris (assembly GCA_024451685.1). Classification (NCBI taxonomy): domain Bacteria; kingdom Pseudomonadati; phylum Planctomycetota; class Candidatus Brocadiia; order Candidatus Brocadiales; family Candidatus Bathyanammoxibiaceae; genus Candidatus Bathyanammoxibius; species Candidatus Bathyanammoxibius amoris. The sequence goes on from JAMXCW010000005.1 coordinate 48,712, forward strand.
AAGAGCCTGAAGAGTATGGCCAGAGAGAAAAAATTCTCCCGTATACCGGTATATGACAGGGAGAGGACAAAGGTAATAGGGATAGTAACCCTTCTTGAATTTCTTATGGAGGGTAAGGCGCAGGGCGGTATACATAAATTCGTGCGGGCGGCTACTTACATCAGTGCGGACACACCGGTGGATGACGCGTTGATGAAACTCCGCCTTTCCAGGCAGCGGATGGGTATTGTTACCGGTAGTGACGGTAAGGCGGCGGGAATCATCACAATGAAAGACCTGGTGGAAGAGATTGTAGGCGAGCTTAGTGTGTGGTAACGGGTGTTTTGCTCAGGCAGTCAGTTTATGTTCAATATGTCATTCTGAACCGAAGCCCTGAGCGTAGCGAAGGGGCAGCGAAGAATCTAGTTGATGTAGGATGCATCTTGACGCACCCTACAATGTACTTGTTACCGGGGCAGTCCGTCCTTCAACTTCTCGTAGCTCTCAATATCTCCTACATCGTAACACCCGCCCTTGAATATATAGCCGTATACGGGTCTGCGCTCGAGTAGCCAGGCGATCAGGTTGCCCGGCGCGTCGGTATCGTTCCCCTCATAGATGTATTCGGCCACCAGCGGCAGCGTGTCTTTCCGGAGTATGTACAGCGGCGGGACGGCCAGTTCCGAGACGGGCTCGGCGGGTTTTTCCTGCATAAGAGTGATTCTGGAATCCTCGTCCATCAGTATTACCCCCGTGCGCCTGAGCCTTTCGGGATCGGTAACCCTGTGGACGGCTACCACGTCGCCTTTCTTCTTCTTAAGAAAGGCGTTTGTGAAATCACTAAAACTCAGGTCATAGATGTTGTCCCCGCCGATTATCATCAAATCGTCCCGGATGTTTTTTTCGGTTATGACCAGATGAATGTCTCTGATACTGCCGAGACGTGTCTCGTTGGTAATCGTTCCGTCGTTTATCAGCTCTATTTTTTTCCTGGATGACGGGCTTAATTTCCCGTGCCACCCCGCGAAGGCGTCATAGAATTTATGGTTGGTTACAACATAGATTTTATCTATATTGCGGACCGCCGTGACCTTTCTTATCAGGTAGTCCATGAGCGGCTTGCCGCCCACGGGCAACAGCCCCTTCGGCATGTCCTCCGTCAGAGGGTACATCCTCGTCCCGTACCCCGCCTGTAGTATCAGCGCCTTCATCACCATTTATGGGCCTTTATATAAAGGTTTGACGAATCGGGCAACTACAAAATCTTTCTGAAGGGGCAATCCCAAAGACTGTAGTGGTCGAGCCGTGCCGGGGGCAGGTCTGCCCGCCAAAATGATTGGCGGACTTTCTGCCTCTAGCATAATTTATCTCGCATGTGCGACACAAGGTCGCACGCTACATCATTGTATACAAGCAGAGTAAACTCTGCCGCTACAATGACAATCGCAGAGGATTCTTATGGTCTGGTTTTGGAATGCACGAAAATTCATTTGACAAAATTTGTAGGAAATTATAGAATTTGTTTACTTTCTTTTAGAGTTGGTCAAGAATAGTGAAATTATCGAATAAAACAGAGTATGCCATATTGGCTCTTATGGAGCTAGGTCAAAGGTACGGAAAGGGTTACGTGCTTTCGCGCGAGATAGCCCGCTCCAGGGAGATTCCCACGTCTTTTCTTGAAAGGATATTGCTGAACCTCAGAAACGCGGGCCTGGTAATGAGCCACAGGGGCGCAAACGGCGGCCACTGTCTGGCGCAGGACCCGAAGGACATTAGCATTAAGGAGGTTATAGAGATATTTGAGGGCTCTCTGGCACCGGCAGATTGTGTGAACGAACGTTCACAGATGCCTGTGTGCCACATCGCCGCCTGCTGCGTGATAAAGGACCTGTGGCAGGATATGTACGATGCCATGCTGGAAAGCATTGAAAATGTGACACTTAACGAGCTTCTTGTCCAGGAAAGACAGGGCCAGGAAGCGGCCATGTACTATATTTAATTTTTATTTCTGACATTCTTGATTTAGTTTGCGGAAAAGTTGAAAAAGTATGCCGGAGGATTTTTCGGAGCATATGGTGACAACGGAAGTAGTTAACATTGAGACTGACATACTGATAATCGGCGGAGGTGCTGCGGGCTGTTTTGCTGCCGTGGAGGCCAGGACGCTGGAGCCCGCGGTCCGTTGTCTCATCATGGAAAAGGCGCATATTGACAGGAGTGGCTGTCTGGCCATGGGGCTTAATTCAATAAACGCCTACCTGCACCCGGGGCAGAGCCCGGAGTCGTATGTCGACTATGTGAAGAAGGAGTTCATGGACGTGGTGAGAGAGGATCTGGTGCTGAGTATTGCCGAGGGGCTCAACGACGTGGTGAGGAAGGTCGAGGAGTGGGGGCTGCCTATAGAGAAGGACGATGAAGGGAGATACATACCCAGGGGCAGGCGTGGCGTAAGGGTGCAGGGTGAGCGGCTTAAACCCATCCTGGCGGAGGCCGTCAGGAGGAGCGGGGCCGAGGTGCTTAACCGCGTGGCGGCCACCAATCTGATAGTCTCCGGTGGCAAGGTGGTGGGTGCATTTGGCCTGGGTGTAAGGGACGGGCGTCTCTATGTTGTGAAGGCGAAGGGTGTGATCGTGGCGGCGGGCGGCGCCTCAGGTATCTACAGGTCTGTTAATGATGGCTGTGGCAGACATCTTATCTGGTATTGTCCCTGGAACGTGGGCACGGGTTACGCCGTTGGTATCCGTGCCGGCGCAGAGATGACGAGTTTTGAGAACCGCTTTATCGCCCTCAGGGTGAAGGACGTTCAGGCCCCTACGGGCACGCTGGCGCTTGGTGCCGGTGCAAGGCAGATAAATGCACGAGGAGAGGCTTATTTAGACAAATATGATGAGGGTCATCCTGTCAGGAAGAGCAGCACTTATTTTAGATTATTTGCCACCATGCGGGAGAATGCCGCGGGCAGGGGGCCTTGCTATCTGGACCTGGGACATCTGGGCAAAGGCAGCAAGGAGGAGGGGCGGTTCAAGGTGGACCTGCTCAATATGAGCCCCTCAATGGCGCTCCTGTGGGCGGGGCGTGATGGTGGTGACGGCCGTTTTGAGATATCGGGCAGTGAGCCGTATGTAGTGGGCGGGCATGGTGAGGCCGGGTACTGGATAGACGTTAATCGTCGGACGACGCTGGCCGGACTCTATGCGGCGGGCGACGTTGCCGGTGGTGCGCCCAAGAAATACGCAAGCGGCTCGTGGGTGGAGGGCCGTATCGCCGTCAAGACCGCGCTTGAAGAGATACGGTTGGTAGAGACCCCGGAGGTTGATGCCGGTAGTGTGGAGAGAGAGAAAGAGCGGGTAACAGCACCCATGAAGAGGGACGGGGGCGTAAGCCCGCAGGAGATGGAAGAAAGGCTTCAGAAACTGATGGACGAGTACGCAGGCGGGCTTTCTACACGGTATGAACTCAGTGAAGAAAGGCTCCTTATCGCCAGAGACCTGTTGTCGAGGCTCCGTGGCCAGAGTGACTTATTAAAGGCGGGCGACTGTAGCGAGCTCATATCGGCTATGGAGGTGGTGGACCGTATAGACGTGGCCCGTATGGTGGTAGAACACCTGTTATACAGGAAGGAGACCCGTTGGCCGTACTCACAGAGCCGTCTCGATTATCCGGAGAGGGATGACGGCCACTGGTTAAGGTTCGTGAACTCGGTTATGGATGCAGATACCGGGGATATAAGAATGGTAGAGCGAGGGTTGAATGGTAACGATAGACTATAAGGTCTGTAATCGCTGCGGTGACGCCAAAGAGAAGCTTTGCGAGCGTATATGTCCGGGTAACCTCATTACACAGGATGAAGACGGGTGGCCCGTGGTGCGGCCGCTTGAAGACTGCTGGGGCTGTACCGCCTGTGTAAAGGACTGCCCGGTAGGGGCAATAAGCATGCGGCTGCCGTTTAAAATAGAGCAGGATGCCGGTGCATTTCTAAATGCAAGTGTGAGAGGTAATAAAACCTTTTGGACCATAACGGACGGCCGGGGGAAAAAGGAGGAGTTCTCCCTGGAGGAGGTAAGGAAGTCTGTTTCTTACAAAGGAGGGATTGAGTAGCGATGACAATAGAACCCCATGGTGGAAGACTTGTAGACGGGATTGTTCGCGGTGCCGCCAGGGCGGAGATGTTAGACAGGGCGACAAAAGAGATGAAGCGGCTGAGGCTTGCATCTCAAGAAATATATGACGTTGAGTTGATTGCAACCGGCGCGTTTAGTCCTCTTGAGGGATTTATGTGCAGGGAAGACTACAACAGTGTCGTGGACACCATGCGGCTGGAGAATGGAACCGTCTGGACCATCCCGATTGTCCTTACCGCCAGTGAAAAAGAGGCCGGCAACTTTAAGGAGGGTATGGACCTTGCACTGGAGGATGAAACGGGCACGGTGCTGGCGGTGTTGCACCTCCAGGAGAAATTCCAGTATGATAAGGCGAAAGAGGCCCTGGAGGTATACGGAACAAGTGACGATAAGCACCCCGGTGTCAACCGCCTCTACAATAATGGTGATGTGTTGCTGGGCGGTAAGATAAGCGTGCTCAATCGGCCCAAGCACAATGATTTTATTAAATACAGGCTGGACCCGGCGGACACAAGGGAGTTCTTTCGAAAGAAGGGCTGGAGGCGGGTTGTGGGTTTTCAGACCCGGAACCCGGTACACAGGGCGCATGAGTACATTCAGAAATGTGCGCTTGAGACGGTGGACGCGATGCTCTTACACCCGCTGGTGGGTGAGACGAAGGAGGGTGACATACCGGCCGAGATAAGGATGGCCTGTTACGAGGTACTGCTGGAAAAATACTATCCGAAAGACAGGGTGGCCCTGTCGGTTTTTCCTGCGGCCATGCGATATGCAGGGCCCAGAGAGGCCATATTTCACGCCCTGGTGAGAAAGAATTACGGGTGCTCGCACTTCATAGTGGGCAGGGACCATGCAGGCGTAGGAAATTATTACGGCAGCTTCGACGCCCACTACATCTTTGATGAGTTTGACAGGGAGGATATAGGCATTGTGCCGCTGTTCTTCGACTATACCTTTTACTGCAGGAGCTGCTACGGAATGGCCTCTTTCAAGACCTGCCCGCATGATTCAAAGCGCCATGTGGCACTTAGTGGTACCGAGGTAAGGAGGATACTTGCGGAGGGTCATGCCCCGCCGTCTTCGTTTACCAGGCCCGAGATAGCCAAGATCCTTAGCGCGTACTACAGGTGTGAGTCGGAATACCATAAGCAGCCCAGCTAGAGCGAAACCTGGTTGAGCCTTTCTTCACGCGGATGTCACCGGGAGGGGGTGGGCGCCTCAGCCGGCGTCGTTACTGTAGCTCTGATTCGCCTGTCTCGCCTATTCCCTTTACGAGAGCAGTCTTTGCGCTGGTGACAAAGCTTTTAGTGGACAGAAGTCCTGAGGTGTCTCTGGCTACAACGGTAATGTTATTTGGCCCTTCTTCAAGGGACACCTCGGCCTTAAATTCCAGCAATTTTGTCTCTGTGGCATTCTCCGGGGTGTTCAGGTAGACTTTATCGTTATTTACCAGAACGTAGACGTGCTTTACGCCGTCTTCGTCAAAAACCTCGCCGGAGATAACTATTCTAGGTGTTTGAGTCGGAGTGGGCGGACGTTCGATTCCTATAACGGGCGGGGCATGTTGAACGTAAATTTTCACTCTGTCTTCCACCGGGACTTGTGCGCTGGTCTCGGCCACGTCTCTGGCAACTACCCAGCCCCAGCCGCCGTTGGAGAGCTTTACCCTGTACCAACCCGGCACGGAACCGTCCGACTTAAGGACGAAGCCTTTGTTCATTTCGCTCATTATGGGTGCGTCTATGGACCGGCCACCGTATACAGATGCTTCATCTTGAACAACGATTAAGTCTCTGGATTCCTCAGCCAGCAATGGGACCGCCTTGGGTTCCAATATGGGGAAGGTAAGTTTATCCGTAAGGTATACACCGTAGGTCAGATCGGTTATAACAAGGTCCACGGTGAACTCATTTGCCTCTATGTTTTCCCTTACGTGGAAACGCAAGGATACGGTCTTATTCTCCCCGGGCGCAAGTTCGCCCAGCTCCTTAGAGCCTTCTTCAACAAAGACCTCTTTATGGCTCAGTTCCCTGAGGGTGACCATGTTTTTGGAGCTATTGCCTTCTCCCACGTTTTTGACGGTTACCAGCAGGTCTATGTGCTCACCCTTCTGTATAAGGCCGTCGTCATTTGGTCCGTGACCGTTAGAGCCGCTTTCTATGACCTGGTACGAGTAAGCGAACCTGGGCCTCTTCTGGGCGACGGTGGTCAGGTCTCCGTGGAGGTCTTTCGGGATATAGCCGTTTAGTTCATTAAATTTGATAATGAATTCGTCACTTCTATCGAGGGCGCCTTTCGGCATCTCTATTTCATTTGTGTAACTCCTGGTCTCTCCCGCGTCGATCTTTCCCAGAGGGAATTCCAGTTTGTCCAGCAGTGGGTTCTTTGACTCAGAGACGGCAAACATTCTATAAAGGGCACCGTCTCTTTCGTTGGTAACACTGATGGTGATAGAGGCTTTTTCCCCGGCCATAATCCTTTTGTCAAAGGGGTCGGTCTCCAGTGAGACGGTGGGTCTGGGCGTCTCTGTGCTCTTTCCCTCGGACCAGTCTATCCCCGCCTTTTCGAGTGCGGCGACTATGTGTTCTTCTTCGCTTTTTTGCAGGTCTTCAAGTGTGGCCCTCATGTCTTCCAGCATCTCCTCACTTCTGGCGAAGTTTGTACTCTTTAGGAGTTCTTTTGACAGCTGGACCTGGCGGTCGTTGGCCAGGTCGGTCGGTTTATATGGGTCCTCACCTTCCAGCTTTTCATCCTCGGGCGCGTCTTGAGGGGTCTTTAGATAGCGCAGTGTCGCCAGGGGTTCTTCCTGGATGCTGGGAGTGCCGCGCAAATGTCCCTCCATGTCCGACTCTCTTATTGTGTCTGAATTGCCCTTGACAAGAAATATCTCGTCCTTTCCCACGGCCACCGGCACAAGTGAGATATCGGGGGTCACGCCTATAGTCTGGATATCTCTGTATAAAGGGGTGAGATACTTTGCAATGGTGAGTTTTAACGCCGAACCGTCTGCCATATCTATAAGCTGCTGGACGGTGCCTTTCCCGAAGCTTCTGTCGCCTACAATAACAGCCCTGCCGTTTTCCTTAAGGGCGGCCGCAACTATTTCCGCTCCGGAGGCGCTGCTGGAGTCCATAAGTACTACTATGGGGCACGTGAGCACGTCGTCTTCCGATGGTTCAGCCACCTGCACTTCGCGGCGTCTCTTCCCCGGCCCTGTCGTCACTACTATTACCCCGTCCTCCAGGAACCTGTCTGATACCTTTATGGCCTGGTCAAGCAACCCTCCGGAATTGTTTCTCATGTCGATGATCAGGCCTCTGATCTCACCGTATTCCGATTTCAGTTCATCGAGATGTATGTCCAGGTCTTCGGCGGTGTCTTCCTGGAAGCTCCTGATTCTTATGTACCCCAGACCTTCGCCAAGGGGCTGGGCCTCGATGCTGGGCAAGGCTATTACCGCCCTTTTGATTGGGATGGTTTCGGGTTTAGAGGTCTTGTCTCTGTGTATATAGAGGGTGACGTTCGTGCCGGGCTCACCCCTCAATTTGCCTACGGCTTCAAAGAGAGACATGTTGACCGTGGACTCATTGTCTATTTGCATGATCTTGTCACCACGTTTAAGGCCTGCCTTATGGGCGGGGGTACCCTCAATAGTTGATATTACGGTGAGATACATGTCCCTTATTCCGACTACCATGCCCAGTCCGCCAAACCTCCCTGAGGTGCCTATCCTGAATTCCTTGTATTCCTTCGGTGGGAGCAATAAGGAGTGTGGGTCAAGGTCGGTGAGGATGCCGTTTATGGCCGTATATTCAAGATCCTCCGGTTTCGGGTCGTTCGGTTCCGGGCGGTTTGCCTGGATAAATACCAGGGATTCCCTGAGCGCCAAAAGCATGTCGTCAAGGGTCTCTATGTTTTCGGTGGACAGTTCCTTTCTTGCCCCGCCGCTCGATATCTCTATTGTGTCGGATGCTTCGGAGGTCGTTACTAAGACGCTGGGCAGCAACCTTTCTGTCCAGGACAACGCCTCAAGCAGCATATGCTTAGGCCGTACATTGTCCTGGTCTACATAGAATCTCTCGATATAAGAAGTTACAGCCCCGGACAGCCTGTATTTAGACTCGCCGTCGGAACTGTACCAGTCCATAAAGAATGCGCTGCTCGGTCTGGCCAGTATTGCCAGAAACAGCACGATTGATAGAAGAAAGGCTATGCACAGTGGTTTGGAGGGATTCTTGAATGTGAAGAAACTTCGATTGTTACGCTCATTCAACATACAGCATAGGGACCTAAGGTTATTGCTCCTGTAGGAGGCCGGGCTCGTTGAAGGGAAAATCAACGGCTTAAGTCGCTACTATACTACGGCTAATAGCTGTTTTTGTCAAGAAAAACCATCCATGGCATCCCTCAGGGAACCTTCTGATTCAGAGAGTCTTTTTCGTGCGTTCGTGTAGGGAATATCAAGCAGGTGCATTAATATAGCCGTCTTCGTCCCTCCATGGGCCTCTTCCAGGAGCCGTCTTGCCCTCTGCCTGGACAGGCCCGTTACACCCATTATTATCCGCTCGCTGCGGTCGATGAGCTTGCTGTTTGTGGCGTGCAGGTCTACCATCAGGTTTCCCCATACACGGCCGGTCTTTATCATGGCGGCAGTGGTTAACGTGTTCAGGATGAGCTTTGTGGCCGTACCCGCCTTCATTCGTGTGGAACCCGTAATCACCTCCGGTCCGGTTACGGGCCTTATGATGACGTCAACGTCAGTGCCTGGTTTGGTATCGGGGTTACAGGTGAGGAAGACGGTCCCCGCCCCTAATGCGCTTGCGGTCTTCAGGGCGGACTGCACGAACGGGGTGGTGCCTCCTGCCGCAATCCCCACCACCGTGTCGGCGTTCTTTACCCCCGCCCGATGGATGGCCCTCCTGCCCTCTGAACGGCTGTCCTCCGCCCCTTCGACGGAACGGAACACGGCCTTCCTGCCCCCCGCGATGATGCCCTGTACAAGACGGGGCTGGGTGCCGAAGGTTGGAGGTATTTCCGAGGCGTCTAAGATGCCCAGCCGGCCGCTTGTCCCGGCCCCCGCGTAAAACAGGCGGCCTCCGTTCTTGAACGACTTTACCACTAACGCTACGGCACGCGCGACGTTCTTGCGCTCCTTGCGGACGGCCCCGGATACTGTCGCGTCCTCTTTGTTGATTGCGTCTACTATCTCCAGGACGCCTTTGGTGTCTATGTCCTTCGTCCCTGGATTTTGCTTTTCCGTCAATAGTCCAGACCGGTCGACTATACGTCTGGCGCCGATGGGCATTTTTTTCGACCTTTTTTTATTAGGCATTATTTTTTTCTTTTCATAAACACTTGCATGCCGGTTCCAGATGTCATTGCGAGCGAAGCGCGGCAATCTCACAAACGAGACTGCTTCGAGACACACCCCCTCGCAGTGACAGGCAGGGGTCAGAGATTGCTTCGTCCGTCCGCCCCAAAAATGGCGGATTTCCAACCTTAGACGGACAACGTGCCCTTACAGATTACATCATTTTGTAGGCGCTTAATTTCAAGCTCTTGTATAAAAGACCTCATAAATGGGGTAGCTACAACATTGTGTGCCGCAGGGACGACGCGGCAGGTTACCCCTACATATGTATAATGTCTTTCCAGTTTCTCCCGGGTATGATTTTTCCCAACACCACCCTCTCGCGTGCCCCTGTTGCGTTGGGGATGTTGCCGGGGTTTCCGCAGATAGTCTCGTTGGCGAGTACGGCAAAACTCAGGGGCTCCTTCGCCTGCGAAGGTATGCCAAGTTCATCTATGGTACGCACGGGAATTGTCGCAAGAAATTTTTTGAGGAATTTCATCAACGTATAATTTTTGCTCCCGCCGCCGCAGAGTATTACCTCCGATATCTTGTGCCGGGGCGTTATAAACCTCTTGTAACCCTCTGCGATTGACCTTGCGGTAAAGGCGGTTACCGTGGCCAGTATGGAGAAGTCATCGCAGGAATTCGAGGTTGCTTCCTTATATAATTTATCGGTGAATTGCGTCCCAAAATCCTCTCTACCCGTACTCTTTGGCGGGATTACCGCAAGATACGGATGGTGCATGAGCTTTGAAAGAAGCGTCTCGTCTACTCTGCCCTTTTCCGCCAGTCGGCCGCCGTCGTCGTAATTGTGTTTACCGTCGGTGATTATTTGTGTGACGCGGTCCATTATCATGTTGCCCGGACCGGTATCAAAGGCGATAACGTCGTTTATGGTGCAGTCGTGCGGCAGGAAGGTGACGTTTGCTATGCCGCCGACGTTCTGAACGGCCCTTGAGATTGTGGAGTGTCTGAGCAGGATGTAGTCCGTGTACGGGACAAGCGGCGCGCCGCTCCCTCCGGCGGCAACGTCTCGCATCCTGAAGTCCGCTACGGTGGTTACGCCGGTCTCCTGTGCTATGACGGACGGCTCTCCTATCTGCAGGGTGAAGGAGAATGGTGTTTCGCCCGTTTCATTATTATAGTTGTTTTGCCGCAGTTGTTGGCGCGGCCTGTGGATGATGGTGTGGCCGTGTGAGCCTATCAGGTCTACCTCTTCTAACGGGACGCCGGCCTTTTGCGCCACGTCCCTTGCGGCACCGGCAAAGATCCTGCCCAGGAGCACGTTTAATCTCGCCACGTCTTCTGCCGGCGCCCGTGTCGTGTTAGTCAGGGCGAGGACGGTCTCTCTAATGGGTCTTTCATAGGGATAGGTCTCGCAGGCCCTGAGCTCTACCCGGGTATCGAGGCAATTCCCGGCAATCTCTACCAGGCATGCAGACACGCCGTCGGATGACGTCCCGGACATAAGCCCGATTACATTGTGGGGTCTGTCCGCTGGTTCTGCTTCTGCTTTCATCGTTTGTCAGAGTATGGTCTGCGTTCCCGTGTTGTGACCTTCTGCAATAACAGAAGAGCTTATTGCGTATTTGCGGACGAATGTCAACGGATTTCTAGAGTATTAGCATCGCATCACCGTAACTGTAAAACCTGTAGCCCTTCTTTTCCGCCTCGGCATAGGCTTCCAGGATTTTGGTCCGGCCCGCGAAGGCGGCCACAAGCACGAGCAGTGTTGTCCTGGGCAGGTGAAAATTGGTTAGTAGCGCGTCTACCATCTTAAACCTGTACGGGGGATGGATGAATAAATCGGTCCAACCTTTGGATGCCTTTAGCTCGTCCTCCTGTGCGAGTGTCTCAAGGACACGGCAGCACGTTGAGCCGACTGCGACGACTCTCCCACCCCGCTTGCGCACATCGTTCAACCTCCGGGCGGCGTCTATGTCCAGCTCGTAGTACTCCTTCTCCATCTTGTGACGGGTTATGGCAGACGACCTTATTGGCATGAACGTGCCCAGGCCAACGTGGAGCGTGATATGGACAACCTCTACACCTGTCCGTCTGATACGCCCCAAAAGCGGCGGCGTAAAGTGGAGTCCCGCGGTGGGCGCTGCAATAGAACCGGGCTTGGACGCGAAGACAGACTGGTATCGTTCCATGTCCTCAAGCAAAAAGGGGTCGTTGCCGGGGTGACGTTTTATGTATGGAGGGAGAGGCATCCGGCCGACCTTGTTTATTATCTCCCAGACCGTGTCGTCGGATTCAAAAACCATGACCCATTCTCTGGATGACAGCCTCTCCACCAAGGTCCCTCTCAACGACTCCCCATCAAAGAGAACATCCTCCCCCGCAGAGGGCTTACCCCTTGTTTCAAGGAGGATCCTCCATCTTCCCCGCCCTAACCTGTTCACCAATAATACCTTCACGGCGCCCCCGGTCTTCCTGCTGCCAATCAGCCTGGCGGGTATGACCTTGGAGTCGTTCAACACCAGCGCGTCCCCCTTACGTAAATAGCGTACTATATCTGAAAAGCTGCGGTGCTCCCGTTTCCCCGTGGCCCGGTTAAGTACCATAAGTCTCGAGGCATCTCTCTCGGGTAACGGGTGCTGGGCTACAAGTTCCTTGTACAGTGGATAGTCGTAGAGGTCGGTTGTGTGATCTGGATTGGTGTTCATAATACTTCCTATTGTATTACCTTATCGTGGTGGTGGCAAATAACGTTGGAAGTTTTTGAAAAAATTTTATTGGAAAATGTGCTATATATTGTACGTATCCTCCAACGTTAACAACATATATGGGTAGTCTAAAAAGTCCGTACAGAAAGTACTTGACTATGAGAGGAATGGCAATAAACTTCTGGTGGTTCAAAGTGGTGGAAAGTGGTTTGGTATCCCATGATGAACAAAAGAGTAGTTAAAAAAACAATTACAAAAAACAGAAATGTTTAACGGCAACTACAAGCATGTACTTGATGAAAAGAACAGGATTGCCATTTCCTCGGCGCTCAGGGAGTGTGTTTCGAAGAGGGACGGCAAGGGGTTCTACATCACTCGTGGACTGGAGGGATGTTTGTTTATGTTCCCTCCCAGACTTTGGGACGACTTTGTGACCGACAATGTCAAGAAACTTCCTTTCACCAGCAAGAGGCGCAACTTTGAACGCGCATTTGTCGCACATGCCTTCAAGATTTCATGTGACCCTCAGGGCAGAATAGTCATCCCGCAGTCCCTTAAGGAGTATGCCAGTTTGGGAAGGGATGTGATGCTGGTGGGTACGCTGGACAGGATAGAGATCTGGGATTACGCCAGGTGGCAAGCCATGGACGAAGACAACACGAAGAACCTGGACAAGTTGGCTGAGGACTTATACAGCGGGAGTTAATAAAGAGTCTTTATGCAGCTAGAGGCGCCTCCTCATCGACCGGTGATGTTAAAGGAGGTGCTCGAGTGGTTGAGGCCAGGGCCCGGGCACGTAGTGCTTGACTGTACGGTAGGTGTTGGGGGTCACGCTGCGGCCATATTGAAAGAGTTAGGAACGGAGGGACTTCTAATTGGTGTGGACAAGGACGAAGAGGCGCTAGAGATGGCGAAAAGATTTCTCACACCTTTCAAAGAAAACGTTCGGTTTTTTCACGCAGACTACCGGGAAGCGGGGTCCGTTCTGGAAGAGGCAGGTGTAAAGGGGGGTATGGTGGACGGGATACTTCTTGACCTTGGAGCGTCATCCTTACAGCTTGACTCACCGGAACGCGGCTTCAGTTTTCGACACGAGGGTCCCCTGGATATGAGGATGGACACCTCCGGTAAGATGACCGCGGCGAGCCTTATAAAGAGACTGTCGGAGAAAGAGCTGGTGGAGGTTTTCAAGCGGTTTGGCGAGGAAAGATGGTCCAGGAGGATAGCTAGGGCGATTAAGAGAGGGGCCCCGGTTAAGACCACTACCGAACTGGCAAATCTTATCGAGAGAAGTGTTCCCGGGAGAAGGGGCAGGATACATCCGGCCACCAGGATTTTTCAAGCGCTTCGTATAGCGGTGAACCGGGAGCTTGAGAGCCTGGAGTCTTTTCTTGAGAACTGCTACGGGTTTCAGAGGCCGGGGGGCCGCACGGTGGCAATAAGCTTTCAGTCGTTGGAAGACCGTGTTGTGAAGCATGCCTTTCTGAAGAGTTCTCGCGCCGGCACTTACCGTATCCTTACCAAGAAACCGGTTCGGCCCTCTCAGGAAGAGGTTCAGGAGAACAGACGCTCCAGGAGCGCAAAACTACGGGCGATGGAGAAACTCTGATATGGCGGTAATTCGTATCGTAATCTTTCTATCTGTTACTACCGTGATGGCGATGGCGGTGTTGTGGCATGCCAGGCAGACCATAAGCGCGGGGTATATGATAACTACCCTGGAGAAGAAAAAGACCATCCTGGCGGAAAGAAACCGTATGCTGGAAGGGCAGATAAGCGCGCTAAAATCTCCGGGAAATATATTGAAGAGTATGAACGCAATGGGTCTCGGGCTCCTGCCTCCCGGCGATAAGAGTGGTGAAGTGGCAGGTGTCGTTATTAAGAAGTGGAACGGGAATGGTGGAAAGGTTGGGGAAAAGAATGTCCGTTAAATCAATGGTCAGGCTGGGCGTTCCGTGTCAAAACTGCGAGAGCAAGGAGTACTTCTTTACTGAAAAGCAGTCCGGGTACGGTTTTGTGTCGGACCTGAGACTTTGGACCTGTGTTAAATGCGGACGCACATTCGGCTACACCACAGAAGAGATACTGACGGAAACCGTAAATGAAATATAAAGATTTTTCAGAGAGCGCGAAACTCTTTGGCGTGCCGGCTACTGAGAAGCATTTTGAGGATGCGGAGGAATTTATTGCGAAGTTCGGCGGAGAACTCAATATGGCGGCGAAGGCCTATCTGGATAGTTCTCTGGCAAAGTGCAGTCCTGCCATTCTGGTTGAAACGGTTTCAAAGGTACAAGACGACCCGTATGCCAGCGTGAATTACCTGGACGGCATACTGGTCTATGCATTTATGTCCGGGTTTCTCGCAGGTAAGGGCCGTTTCAGGGAGATTGAAGACTATAAAATGAAACAGCTCTTAGAGAACGGGGACGTTTAGCCGGTAAAGGTATAGATGGAGGTGTTAAAGGAAGTAGACTGCCCGTGTACAGCAGCATGATTAAATTTACTGTGTAGTGTCTAAGCAGGGTGTCTTATTAATGACAATAACTAATAAGTGAGGATTAGGGAGTGAGATCCTATATATTTATCATCGCTTTATTTGTTATATATTCTGTTCTAGCCTTCCAGCTTGGCCGCATTCAGCTTGTTGAACACGATAAGTACCAGAAGCTGGCTGACAGACAACATTACAAAAGGGTTGAGATACCCGCACTCCGGGGGGCCATTCTAGACCGCAACGGTAAGATACTGGCGCACTCCATTGAAACCAATTCAATATACGCCGACCCAAAGGAGATAGAGGACAAGCCCCACACTTCCAGGGAACTTGCAAATGCGTTGGACCTGGACGTCTCGCGCGTACAAAAGGCGCTTGACAGGGACAAAAGGTTCGCATGGATAAAGAGGCAGGTCAGCAAGAAGGAAGCACAGGCGGTTGAAGAACTGGCCCTGGCAGGAGTAAGCATACAGAAAGAGAGCAGGCGGTCGTATCCTTGTGGTAAGCTCCTATGTCATATATTAGGTTTTGTAGACATTGACGAGAGCGGGCTTGAAGGCGTCGAGTTCACCTTCAACACCGAACTCTCAGGCCGGCCCGGTTATAAGGTAATTACCAGGGACGGGCTGCAGCGTGCCATCTTTAGCGCAGAGAACCCCTACGCCTCACCCGTCAACGGCGACAATCTCGTACTTACCGTTGACATCACCATACAGCATATCCTGGAAGAGGAGCTGGATAAGGCGTTTGAGAAGTGGAAGCCCGTTTCTGCTACCGTTATAGCCATGGATCCCGCCACAGGCGAGATCCTCGCGTTATCAAACCGTCCAACCTTTGACCCCAATCTTTTCACCATTTCCTCTGCAGACCAGAGACGCAACAGGGCCATTACTGACAGCTATGAGCCGGGCTCCATAATGAAACCCCTTGTGGTCAGCGGCATATTGCAACGACGTCTGGTCAGCCCGAAGGACGTGATCTTTTGCAGCAACGGTGTCTACAAGATTGGAAGAAGGACGTTGCGGGACGTCCATTCCTACGGGAACCTGACCGTGGAGGAGATTGTTATCCACTCAAGCAACATCGGCATGTCCAAGCTGGCGGCAAAGAACAGTATCAGGGGGTTGTACGAAGACCTCAGGGGCTTTGGCCTTGGCAGGCCAACGGGCATAAGACTTCCGGGGGAGGTGGGAGGTATTTTGAGGCACTACAAAAATTGGACCAGCTATTCCACTGCCTCGGTTGCCATGGGATACGAGGTTGCCGTAACACCTTTACAGATGATTACTGCCTATTGCACCATTGCCAACGGTGGGACGTTGCTGAGGCCCAGAACGGTAAAGGCGGTAGTCGATGGTGATGGCAGGATAAAAAAGCGTTTTGGTCCGGAATCTCGCGGCCGGATGCTCGACAGTGAGTTAGCTAATGGCGTGATGACCCCCATACTAACAAGGGTTATTGATGAAGGCACCGGCAGGAGGGCTGCGATTAAAGGTCATAAAGTGGCGGGAAAGACCGGCACCTCCAAGAAAATCAAACAAGGCGGAAAAGGTTATAGAGACACGGGCTACATAAGCTCATTTATAGGCTATGCACCTGCGGAAGAGCCTAAGATATGTGTCCTGGTAATGGTAAACGAACCTCACGGCCGGGCGTATTACGGTGGCACGGTAGCGGCGCCGGTAGTGAAGGAGATACTCAGAAGGTCGCTTAATTACATGAAGAGCACGGTTTCTCAGGTTGAAGGCAGTGATGTAGGCAAAAAACTTATTTAGTGGTTTTGTGGAGAGGCCAATATCTATGAAACTGACGGAGCTTTGCAACCATCTTGTGGGGGCGCAGTATCGCGGCCCCTGTGACGTGGACGGTGAGATTACCGGAATATCATGTGATTCAAGAAAGATAGAGGACGGGAATGTGTTTGTGGCCATTCCCGGTACCCGCGTCGACGGCCACGATTTTATACATGAGGCACTGACCAAAGGGGCAGCGGCCGTGGTGACGGAGAAGAGAGTTTGCCTGCCCGAAGACGTTCCCCACATTACCGTGCCCTCGTCAGCGGTTGCAGTAGCCAGACTCGCATCCGGGTCTTACGGTGAGCCGTCGAATAAACTGTCGATTATAGGCGTAACCGGCACGAACGGGAAGACAACCACCGCGTACCTCCTTCATTCTATGCTGATGGCCTCATCGAAGAAGGCGGGTCTGCTCGGGTCCGTCCATTATCAGGTAGGGGACAGGTTAATTGATTCTACGCAGACTACCCCGGACCCTGTTGAGCTCCACCGCCTGTTGCACAAGATGGCTAACGCGGGCACCACTCACGTGGTTATGGAGGTGTCGTCTCATGCCCTCACCCAGCGCAGGACGTACGGGATAGAATTCTGTGGGGCCGTGTTTACCAATCTGGCAATGGACCACCTGGATTACCACTCGAACCTGACCAATTATAGAGACGCAAAGGCCGAGCTTTTCAGAAATCTCCCGGTGGGGGCTTTTGCGGTATTGAATCGGGATGACCCCGCGAGCCTGTATTTTAGTCTTCAGACCGACGGCAGGGTGTTCTGGTATGGTTTACGTAGCGGGTCGGGAGTAAGGGCAAAATTGATAAACCTCGATTTGGATGGAATGTGTATAAGGCTTTCTGACGGGCAAGAAGAGGTGATTGCAAGCACAAGGTTGATGGGCAGTCATAATTTATGCAATATCCTTGCGGCCTCAACGACAGCGCTGGCCCTGGGCGTGAGCCTTGAGGAGGTGAAGGAAGGCATAGAGTCACTGACACTGATACCGGGCAGACTTGAGAGGGTGGCGGTCGCAGATGGATATTCTGTCTTTGTCGATTATGCCCATACGAGCGACGCCCTTGAATCGGTGCTGAATGCGCTCAGGCCTCTGGTGAAGAACAGGTTACTGCTGGTCTTTGGCTGTGGTGGTGACAGAGACAAGGGCAAGAGGCCGTTGATGGGTAGTATTGGAGAGAAGCTTTCAGATTATTTTTGGATTACGAGTGACAACCCCCGTTCCGAGCGGCCCATGAGCATAATAAAGGACATAGAGAAAGGCATACTCGGCAAGGATTACGGTGTGGAGCCCGACAGAAGGCGGGCAATAGAAGACGCCGTCAAAGAGGCAAGGGATGGAGACGTGGTCCTCGTCGCGGGCAAAGGCCATGAAAGGGTGCAGGTCCTTTCCGACAGGGCAATCTGGTTTGATGACCGGGAGGTAGTGCGGGAGATAGTCAAAAGGAACGGAGGGGTGTGTAGCACCGCCGGGGAAGAAACAACGTCTAGGGAGCAAGAGGCGCGTGTGGGTGTATCTGTGGCCTAACGGGTTGAGTGGAGTACCCGAAGGGGTGCTCCTGGAGGCATCTATAACCATTTAGAAAGGCGGAGGAACACCTTAACATGATACTACAATGTCAGGGATGTAATAAGGTAAAGAGGTTTGGTGAATGGATAGAGGTTCCGGAAGAACTCTGCAAAATAATGGAAGACATAAAGGTAATCAAAATGCTTTGCCCGCAGTGTCAAGGAGACGTGTTGCTTATGCCGTCGTTAGGCGAGGCGGTGTTAAAGCGTTCGGGAACAGACGTTATTGATACGGTATCGTTTGCGTAATGCTTGTTAACTAATGGAGGGGTAGTGGTTATGGAAGCCCTTTGGGGTTGTGAGATATTAGGCGCCGTTAAGGGAAAACACATGGGGGGCAGGAAGGACGCCCTCCTGAAGGGTGTTTCAACAGATACGCGCCACATAGAACCGGGAGAGTTGTTTGTTGCCCTTAAGGGGAAGAATTACGACGGGCATGATTTTGTGGGGGAGGCGTTAGAGCGCGGGGCCGAAGGCATACTCGTTTCCAGAAAATATAAGGGCGACCTGCCGGAGGACGTGCTGGTCATAAAAGTAAAGGATACGACAAAGGCCCTGGGAATGTTGGCCAGGTATTATAGAGAAAAGCTCCCCGCAAGGGTTGTTGCCGTAACGGGCACAAACGGCAAGACGACCACAAAGGACATGCTGCATCATATCCTCTCCCCCGCAGTCAACATGGTGAGCACGCCCGGGAATCTTAATAATCTTGTAGGCGTGCCGCTGAGTTTATTCCAATTGGAACCCCACCACGACGTTGCGGTTATTGAAATGGGCACTAATTCCCCGGGTGAGATGCTAAAGCTTTCCTGGATAGCTCAGCCTGACATAGGTGTGATAACAAACGTCTCGGAGGCGCATCTTGAGGGTCTTGGCAGCATAGAGGGAGTGGCCAAGGCCAAGTCCGAGCTGCTGGAGAATCTGCTGCCCGGTGGGGTCTTGATATTTAACGCGGACGATTTTTGGTGCAAGATGATTGCGAAGGGGTTTCCGGGACGAAAGATGTGTTTTGGCATCCATGAGCCGGCAAATATAAGAGGCTGTGACCTGGAGGAGAAAAAAGACGGGCTGAGCTTCAGTGTCAACGGCAGGCACCCGGTTTACATCCCCTTTTTGGGAATACACAACGTATACAATGCCCTTGCCGCCCTTGCGGTGTGTTATGAGCTCGGGCTCAATATGGGTGAGCTGGCCCGGGGCTTCAAATCCTTTGAATCTGCGCCGATGAGGATGGAGAGGCGCAGGGTCAAAGGGATAACCATAATACTGGATGCGTATAACGCGAACCCGTCCAGCATGGAAAGGGCCCTGGAGGAATACTCCAATATGAAGGTGTCGGGGAGAAGATTTTTTGTTTGTGGTGACATGGCCGAACTGGGTGAGGAGTCACTCAGGCTGCACAGGGCGTTGGGCCGGAGGATTGCCAAATCGGCCGTGAACTTCCTTCTCGCGACCGGAGAACATGCAGGCACGGTTGCCAGGGCGGCCAGGAAAGGAGGATTCCCGGGAGAAAAGGTGATGGTCTTCGACAGGGACAACGGGCTCTGTGACTTTGCAACTGCAAAGCTTAAGAAGGGCGACGCCGTACTCATTAAGGGTTCCAGGGATATGAGACTCGAGGAAGTATGTGAGAAACTGATAAAGAATCTCAGAAGGAAGGTGGCCGTTTAGACATGTATAGTTACTTGAACCTGGGTTTACTTTCTCCAAACGCGTATAGCGGGATAGACGACGTGGTGCTCAGGTCGAGTCTCGCGGCTCTCACCGCATTTGTGGTCAGTCTGTTCCTGGGGGCAAAACTTATTGAAAAGTTGAGGGCGTATAAGGTGTCGGAGGACGTGTCCAAGACCCCGTCAGACGAGGTAAGGAGGCTTCACGCCAATAAAAAGGGCACACCTACCATGGGTGGGATAATCATACTCCTGTCCGTGTTTATTTCCACCTGTCTTTGGTCAGACATTACGGACTATTCAATTATGGTACTGCTTTTTGCCGCCGTTAGCCTGGGGGCATTAGGGTTTGCGGACGATTACATAAAACTTACACACAAGGATTCTATGGGACTAAAGGACCGGACAAAGCTTTCATTCCAGCTCGGCATTGGTTTGCTCCTGGGTATAACCCTTTATGTGCACTTTAGCGGGCTTGACGTCGGCAGTCAGATTACGTTGCCGGTGTTAAAGGAGGCTGTCCTGGGATTGGATTGGTTCTATGTGGTGCTGGTCATGTTCTTTGTCGCCTGGACTTCTAATGCAGTGAACATAACCGATGGGTTGGACGGTCTGGCGATAGGCTGCACCATTATGACCAGTATTGTCTTCTGTGTCGTTGCCTACGTGGTGGGGGATTGGGAAACCAGCAGGTTTTTCGACGTGCAGCACGTCCCAGGCGCCAGGGAACTGAGCATCTTTTGCGCGGCACTGGCGGGTTCGGGGCTGGGGTTTCTCTGGTACAACGGGTTTCCGGCCCAGGCCTTTATGGGAGACGTCGGTTCTCTGAGCGTTGGCGGTATCCTGGCGCTTGTGGCGCTCCTCACAAAACAAGAGATAGTACTGGTCCTGGTAGGCATAGTGTTCATGGTCGAGGCCATGTCCGTGTTTGTGCAGATTGCAGTGTACAAGGTCTCCGGAAAGAGGGTCTTACGCTGTGCGCCGCTTCATCATCATTTTCAGTTTATAGGCTGGCCGGAGAGCAAGATTACCGTGAGGTTCTGGATATTGACGGCAGTGATGAGTCTGTTTGGTCTATTGGTTTTTAGAATTTAAGGAGCGAGTAGTAAGTTGGCAATGCGACTAAATGAACCATCTGGATTAATAATATGCCTTGTGACCTGTCTCCTTGGGGTGGGTATGTTGATGGTATACAGTTCCGACTGGGCATCCTCCATAGGGATAAAGAGTAGCGGTTACGGGGTGCTCGTTAGACATACGATAGGGCTTGTGATTGGCGTGGGGGCGATGGTTGGCATTATGTGGCTGGGTTACTGGAGACTTGAGCCGCCGCTCATAGCCTACATTATTCTGGGTCTGGCCGTCTTTGGCTTGATACTGGTTCTTATACCGGGCATCGGGAACGTTCACGGTGGGGCAAGGAGGTGGATAAGGTTTGGCTCGTTGATAGGCTTCCAGCCATCGGAATTTGCAAAACTGGGCATGATATTATTTCTGGCCAGCTGGGCCGCAAATAATCGCGACCGGATGCACGAACTAATCAGGGGCTTCCTCATTCCACTAGCTGTCATAGCGGGGCTTACCGGCCTTACGGTACTTGAACCGGACTTTGGCACCGCCACCTTTATGGCCGCCCTGGGCATGATGATTATGGTGGTGGCAGGCACAAGATGGAGTTATGTGGGTATTACGGCTGCGGCGGCGTTGCCCGTTATTGGCTTGCTTGCGTATCTGGAGCCGTACAGGAGGGCCAGGCTGCTTGCGTTTATGGACCCCTGGGGCGATTCCAGTGGCGGGGGCTATCACCTGATACAGTCATGGATTGCGCTGGGCTCGGGAGGTCTGACTGGCAAGGGTCTTGGGGAAGGGCACCAGAAGCTCCTCTTCCTGCCCGAAAGCAGCGGCGATTTCATATTTGCCGTGCTTGGCGAGGAGACCGGTTTTCTGGGCACGTTCGGGGTGCTGGCGGTTTTTGCCGTCTTTGTCTGGCAGGGTCTGAGAGTGGCTAATAGGGCTAAAGATCACTTTGGTCATGTGCTGGCGCTGAGCGTTACCTTCATGATTGGGTATCAGGCGGCTTTCAATATGGCGGTGGCGTTAGGCTGTGTGCCGACAAAGGGTATTGCGCTGCCGTTTATAAGTTCGGGCGGGTCTTCTATTCTTTCCTCCCTGATTGCCGTCGGGCTTTTGCTAAGTGTTGCGAGACGTTATGAGGCGGAAGGGGCCTTTCTTGGCCGGCCGTGGAGAACCTCCGCCCGTGGAGAGGGTGTTATGGAGCAAAGACCGGTAAGACCTGCATGGGGCAGGAAGGTGTTTACTAACAAAAAAATAGAAGGGATGGTAAGACCTTGAAAGTTGTATTTGCTGGTGGTGGTACCGGTGGACATCTTATGGCTGGTATAGCTACGGCAGAAGAAATAAAGTCTCGTCTTCCTGAAGCGGATATATCGTTTTTCGGCACGGGGAACGCCATTGAAAAAAGATGCCTGCGGGACAGAGGGTTTGGGTTCGTCAGTCTGAAGGGCACCGGGTGGAAAGGTTCCATAGCGAATGCAGTCGTATTTGTTTATGGATTCTTTTTGAGTCTGTTTAAATCTTTGTGGACCTTAAAGGAGCTAAGGCCGGACGCCGTATTTGGTCTTGGCGGTTACGCTTCACTGGGCCCAGTAGTAGGCGCGTTTCTCTTCAAGGTGCCTGTGATAATACTTGAACAGAATGTGGTTCCAGGTAAGGCTAACCGGCTCCTGTCCAGGTTTGCCGACCTGGTGTTGTGTCACAGGCCTTCTCCCAAGACGTTAGCGTGTTGCAGAGACGTGAAGAAACTTCACTTCACGGGTACGCCACTGAGGAAGGAGGTATTCAGCTATGAGAGGGGCAAGGCGGCTGAGTTGTTTGGGCTTTCACCCGGGAAGATCACCATACTTATATTGGGAGGTAGCCAGGGGGCGGCCGCGATAAACAGGTCGGTGACCGGTTGTCTGCCGGAGCTAGCGAAGAAACACCATGATATACAGGTAATCCATTGTACCGGCAGCGAGGACTATCTGCGGGTAAAGCGTGCGTATGAAGCCGCCGGTATTGATGCAAGGGTGTATGATTTTCTTGATGAGATGGGTGCCGCCTATAGCGTGGCGGACCTGGCGGTCTCCAGAGCAGGGGCTACTACCCTGGCCGAGCTTACGGCGCGAGGTGTCCCTGCGGTGCTGATTCCGTATCCACATGGCACGGATAAACACCAGCATATGAACGCGCTGGAACTCTCGAAAAGGGATGCGGCGGTACTTCTGGAGGAACGTTTTTTAACACAGAAGAGTCTTTCAAAGGTCTTTTTTGAGCTCCTGGGAGATCGAGGGAGGCTAAGCAGGATGGGCCTTGCGTCGAGGTCTATGGGCATGCCGGGGGCCGCTCAAGAGGTGGTGGATATTGTTCTGAAACTACTGGAAAGGGATGAGAACGGGAAGATATGCCGAAACTTATCACTGCAGACGACGTAACCAAAGGGGCATTGAGCTCATTAAAGGGGCGTAAAGTATACCTTGTTGGTATAGGCGGTACGGGTATGAGTGCTATAGCAAAGGTGTTGATTGAAGGTGGATGCAGTGTCTACGGTTCCGACCTGCAGCTTACGCCGGCGATTTTTGCGCTGGAGAATATGGGCGCGAGCATAACCCTGAGGCAGGACGGTTCCTGGATAAGGCCTGACACGGCACTGGTTATTGCCACGTCGGCGGTAGGCAGCGACAACGAGGAGTTGAGGGTCGCCCGCAGGCACGGCATCAAGGTGGTAAAGTACGCGCAGGCACTGGGCGTGCTGATGGGCGAAAAGACCGGGATAGCGGTAAGCGGCACCCACGGCAAGACAACGACCTCGGCCATTATCACTGTGGTACTTAAGGCGGCTGGCCTGTGCCCCAGCTTTGTCATAGGGGGAGAGGTGTTGGAGCTTGGTGGTAGTTCGGGCATGGGAAGTGGCGAACATTTTGTGGTGGAAGCCTGTGAATATGACAGGTCTTTCTTTAACCTCTCGCCGCACGTAGGTGTCATTACAAACATAGAGGGAGAACACTTCGACTACTACTGTGACATGGAGGAACTGGTGGAGGCCTTTCACAAATTTGCGTCTCAAGTACCTGAAGATGGTTTGCTGGTAGTGTCGGGTGAAGACGACAATGTTAGAAAGGCGGTTGAGAATTTATCTTCAAGGGTGGAGACCTACTCTGTGGATTATGCGGCTGACTGGACTGCAACGACTCCTGTAATTGAAGACGGAAAGAGTGGCTTCCGTGTGTTTCATCGGGACAGGCCCTATGGAGAATTCAGTTTGAAGCTTCCCGGCGCACACAACGTGATGAACGCGCTCGCAGCCATAGCCGTGAGTCATAACGCGGGTGTTGATAAAGACGTTATTAGAGAGGCGCTTTCAAATTTTGCAGGGGTTAAGCGCCGCTTCGAGGTGCTGAGCACGATAGGGGATATAACGGTGGTAGATGACTACGGACACCACCCCACCGAGATTAGTGTGACGCTCCAGGCGGCCAGGGAGTTCTTCCCGGGGAGGAGGCTGTGGTGCGCCTTTCAGCCACACCAGTACAAACGGACGCGTACGATGCTGAAGGCTCTAGCCAGGGCGTTTGAGAAGGCGGATATGACAGTTTTTACCGACATTTATCCGGCAAGAGACAGCCAGAAGGACATGAACTCTGTGAGTTCTATGGACCTCCTTTTAGAGGCCAGGGGTGTGGGGATAAAGGCCTTCTACGTGCCGGGTCTTGATAATGTCGCAAAGGAGATATCCTCACGCATACACCCGGGGGACGTAGTGATGACCATAGGGGCCGGTAACGTATGGCAAGTAGGGGTGGAGTTAGTTTCTATTTTAAAGGACAGATACAATGGTAAGGGCATTGACTGATGGGGCCTTTAAGTATGAACATCCTTTGTGTCAATATACTTCATTCGGGGTGGGTGGTAGTGCTGATGTATTTGTTGAACCTTCCGGCGTGTCTCAGCTCCAGGATGCCTTGCGTTACGGAAACGAACAGGGGCTGGATACATATGTCTTGGGCAAGGGTTGTAACTTATTGATATCGGACAGTGGCGTAAGGGGTATGGTAGTGCATTTGAACGGTCAGTACTTCAACAGAATAAGGCGAAAAGATTCTGAGGTTATAGTTTGCGGCGGAGGTGCAAGCCTGTCGAGGCTGGTCCGCGGGGCGGCTTACCTGGAACTGGAAGGGTTGGAGACGCTCGTGGGCGTACCGGGCAGTGTGGGCGGCGCGGTGGCCATGAATGCCGGTGGCAGGTACGGCACCATCGGAAGTTGTGTCAGGGGCGTGACGGCCGTGGGCTACGACGGGGAGCTTTATCACTACGAAGGTGATGAGATTGACTTTGGTTACCGCACCTCCAGTATCTCTAACCAGATAATACTGGAAGTAGAGCTCGAACTGAAGGCAGGTAGCAAGGACGCCATTTTGAAGCGAATGTGGGATCTTTTTAGTGAAAAAAGGAAGACACAACCATTAGATGCCAGGAGCGCGGGTTGCATCTTTAAGAACCCGAAAGGTTATAGTGCGGGCGCATTGATAGACAAGTCGGGCCTTAAGAGCTCGAGGGTTGGTGACGCTACGGTCTCGTGCAAGCACGCAAACTTTATAGTTAACCTGGGTTCGGCGACGGCCTCCCAGATACTTGAGCTTATCCATAGGATAAGAGAAGAGGTAAAGAGGCGGATTGGCCTTCTATTAGACATGGAGATAAAGACATGGTAACAGGACAAGCCTTTCTTCCCGCCGCGAGTAAGCCCGTTTATGTGCCGGACGGACAAATGGGTAAGCGAGTGGCGGTGCTCATGGGGGGTATGTCTCCTGAAAGGGAGGTTTCCCTCTCATCCGGCCGTGCAGTGGTGAAGGCCCTGGAAGAAGCGGGCTATGCGGTAACGCCCGTCGTGGTTAATGATGAGGAAGTCGGGGAATTGGACGGCCTCGATATTGACGTGGCATTTATCGCCATGCACGGATGCTTCGGGGAGGACGGAGGTATCCAGAGACTGCTGGAGTCCAGAGGGATTCCCTACACCGGTTCCGGCGTACCTGCCAGCAGGATGGCGATGGACAAGATAGAGACAAAGTGGATGTTTGTCCTGTCGGGACTGCCTACTCCGAAGTTTATGACCCTGAGGAGGGGCCGCCCGATACAAGAACTGGAAGGTCTTCTGCTTGAGAAACTACCAATGCCACTGGTAACGAAACCCTCTACGGGCGGTTCCAGTGTGGGCGTGTCGATTGTCCATAACGTCCCGGAGTTGTCTGGAGCCCTCGAGACGGCCTTCCGTTATGATGAAAATGCAGTTATTGAAAGCTATATCGCAGGCAGGGAGCTTACCGTTGGGATTCTTGGCGAAGAGGCTTTACCTGTCATTGAAATAAGGCCTGGAAGGGAGTTCTACGACCTCAGCGCAAAGTATGAGGATAAGGGTACGTGTTACATAACTGCCCCTGATGTCCCAAAAGATATTTATGAAAGAGCACAACAACTGGCCCTTAGTGCCCACCGAAAGCTGGATTGTTCGGGGTTCTCAAGGGTGGATATGATCCTGAGTGACGACATGGAGCTGTATATTCTGGAGGTCAATACGATTCCCGGTTTGACGGAAAGGAGTTTGGTGCCCAAGGCGGCAGAGGCTGCGGGGATGAGCTTTCAGGAGCTGTGTGAGAGAATCATATCACTTGCGCTGAAAGACCTGCAACACGTAGAGAGAAGAAGCGAGAACCTTGAGTGCGTAGGGGTATGATATGAAAGCTATCGCAAGAGATAGAAACGTAGTCAATACCGGAAGGTTGAAGGGCACAATAGAGTCGATGTCTTTTCATATCAGCCTTCTTGTGGTCTGTATCGGCCTTCTGGGTTGGGCTACTTACGAAGGCTGGCGGCATTTTACGGTTATGGAGGACTTTAGCGTACGGAGCGTCTCGTTGTCTGTCTTTCCCGTGGATGAAGCGAAACCTGCGTTACTGAAAGAGATAAGGAATACGAAGGGACTGCTGGGAAGGAGCCTCTTCGAGAAAGACCTGACCGCAAAAGTGGCGGAAATATTAGAAAAGAATCCATGGGTTTTGAAAGTACATTCAGTGAAGAAGGGGTTTCCTGACAAACTCAACGTAAAGCTTGAGATCAGGAAACCGGTAGCCGTCTTGAGGAAAAACGGCGCGTACCATCTCCTTGATGATGAGGGCGTGGTACTACCGACAAGCTATTATTCCTGGCCGTCTGATCAGGCCGAGACTCCCTATATACAATCCGCGCACATAAGAAAAAGCCCAAGACCCGGGGAGTGTTTAGACAACGTTGGAGTCCAGGCCGGTTTGAAACTTGTGAAGTTCTTGAAGAACAATAACGCACATAGACTGTTGGGGATAAAGGTTGTAGACGTTAGCAATGTAGGTCTGGGAAGAACAATGGGAGAGAGCGACATAATTCTTTGGACAAGTAGCGGCGTCGCAATAAAGTGGGGTTGCTCCACGCTTTGTCAACAGGTGGATGAACTCTCTGACAGTGAGAAACTGGAGAACCTCTACAGTGTGGTGAAACTGGAAGGCTCGAAGATTAGTAATATGGAATATATAGATGTGAGATGGAAAAACCCACGCGGAAAGCTACGTAAGGAGATTGCCAGTATCAAAAAATAAACGGCCTCGTAAGATATTAAAAGAGAATATATCCGCCTCGTCTCCATCTGCCTAGGGGGCAGATGGACTGTGCGCCTGAGCGCGTGCAAGATATAAGAGAAATAGCCACCCCTCACCTATGGCGAGGCGGAGATCTTAAGCTTGGGAGTGAATCTTGACACTGAAAATAGACAGAGAATAAAGAGTTTATCCGCCTCGTCTCCATCTGCCTAGGGGGCAGATGGACTGTACGCCTAGACGCGTGCAAGATATAAGAGAAATAGCCACCCCTCACCTATGGCGAGGCGGAGATCTTAAGCTTGGGAGTGAATCTTG
>JAMXCW010000005.1:76474-145097 GCA_024451685.1 Candidatus Bathyanammoxibius amoris
GGGGGCAGATGGACTGTACGCCTAGACGCGTGCAAGATATAAGAGAAATAGCCACCCCTCACCTATGGCGAGGCGGATAAACGAATGTCACCCAACCTCCGTGGGGGAAGGAAGATACTTATATTGGGCCTGAATGTCAAGAAGAAAAAGGAAAAAGAGGTTGGGGAGACCCTCGAAAACCTACGTAACACCTTGTGAGTAATAGACTAACAGGAATCAAAAATATCCGCCTCGTCTCCATCTGCCTAGGGGGCAGATGGATTGTGCGCCTGAGCGCGTACAAGATATAAGAGAAATAGCCACCCCTCACCTATGGCGAGGCGGAATTATATCCCTTTTTAATGCTTCCCGTACTCTAGGGGCGTGCCCTTTCTGGTCGATAGTATATAGGCCTCCAGCTCCTTCATTTCCTTGCCGCTTTCATCTAGTTTTTGGCCCTCCAACGGGTTTTCAATGCACCAGTTAATCATTTCTCTGAGTAAGACGGCCTTCTTGAGCTGTGTCTGAAATTTGGGATACGTTTCAGGATGGGTGTTAGAGCCGTCTGGATGGCACATATCGCAAGAAATGCCGTTGGTGCCCAACTTGGGGGAATGGTAGAGCTCGTAGCCCTTTTTTATCATCCTGTCCACCTCCGACTGGAAAGTCTTTTCCTCTCGGGGTGTATGAGAGGTTCCCTTGTGGGCAAGGAGCTTCGACGTCTTGAGCTCTTCATAAGCTACCAGCATGGTACTGGCTACCTTCTGAGCGGTTTCCCTCGGCAGGGGCTCTCCGGGTTCAACTCCGTCTACTGCGATTATGACCTTGGTCTTGCCGTCACACAACCTGAACAGCCGCACCCCCTCTACGGTGGGCGGAAGGTATTTGGTGCATGACATGGTCCCGAGGTATTTTACGTCCGTCTGTGCGTTGTCTATGCCGGCCTTGGTTTCATTCAGGCCGGAGAGGAGCAACAGGGATACCGTTGTTAATAGAGATATATGGCCGGATTTCATGGTAAGACCTCCTGAAAACCTGATGATCCGAAAATGTCTCGTTTTAGAAGCCTCTAATAGGATGGTCCTGGCTCAAACGTGCCAAGGGCTTGGGTCATCCACAACCTTGGTATTTCCTCGTACGTTATAAGCCGTGGCTTACGTGCCCAAAGGTTGTACGTGGTATTCACCTGTCCGCTTGAGAGTACGTCAAAAGTGCCGTCTCCACAACCGTCAAACTGGTCGAACGGGTCTGCCCTGTCCATCTGGATGGTAAGTTTCGGGATGCCCCTGGGTGCGTAGGGCCATGGCCAAGCCGTGGAGAGCATGCCGTGGAAGGTTATGTTGCCGATTTGGTTGAGCAGGACCTGGTGCGTGTGTCCATGCACTACCGTTACGGCGTCAAACCTGGATAGGATTTCCTGGACCTGTTCTGCGTCGTCCGTCCAGAAGTTCCACGGTTTGTAGTACTTATAGAGTGGAGAGTGCGAGAAGACTATCACGGGTGTTGAGCTGTCAATCTTTGAAAGGTCTTCTTTCAACCACTCCCTTTGCTCCTTACCTACCGTAAAAGACCTGCCGTTGGGGTTGTCGAGCTGGGCCATGAAGAGCATCCTCTCCATAGGCGTCATCTTGGGCTTGGTCCAGTAGTCCTCGACTATCACGCTGTTCAGCACCACGAAGTGGACCCCCTTATGGTCAAAGGAGTAGATGTCCTTGCCGAACAGTTCTCTCCACTTCTTTCCCATATCGAAGTACCAGTCGTGTTCTCCCACCATCATCTGGACGGGCGCCTTGAGTTGGCTCAGGATCTGGTTGCCCAGTTCCAGCTCTCCCGGCAGGCCGAGTTGTGCCAGGTCTCCTCCATACAGGATAAAGTCCGGCTGCGGGTCGAGGCTGTTCATGTCGTTTATGCCCTTTTCAAGCGACCTGACAAACCGTTCATTGACCTTTCTTTCGTAGAGGTGAGAGTCTGAAACGTATGCGAAGGTAAAAGGAGTTCCCTCCTCGTGTGCAGCGGCCTCCATCTTGAATAGACCGATACTACCGAGTCCCGTCGTTGAGACTGCAACCTTTAAAAAATCGCGGCGTGTTATTGAAGAGTTGCTCTGTACTCTTCTGGTTTTCATGGGATTTTGTCCTCCTAAAAAGACAAAAGTATGAAGGGTAGTTGGGTGTGCTGATACAGGCCCGTATTACGCTACCGGCTCGACCTCCCAATTCTCGTTGTCCCACGCGTGTCTTGTCGTACCATGCTTTACGTCGTTATTTCGTTGATTTTACCAGTTGATCAATGTTGCTGCTGGTCAATGACTTCATAAACTCTACGAGCGCCTTCTTTTCCTCTTCGGTCAGATTTAGGGGTCTTATCTCTCCTGAAAGAAAGGGGTTAGGGTTCCCTCCCCTGTCGTAGAATTCTACCACGTCTTCCAGCGTCTGCTCGCTGCCGTCATGCATGTACGGTGCGGTAAGAGCGATGTCCCGAAGGGTGGGCGTCTTGAAGGCCCCCTTGTCCTTTTCCTCCTTTGTCACGTCATATCTTCCCAGGTCGGGGTCAGGTTTGTCCATACCGACGCCAAGATTATGGAACTTGTTGTCGGTGAAGAGGGCGTAGCTCCCCACAAACTCGTGGCACGTTATGCAGCGGCCCTTTTCTTCAAATACTACAAGCCCTTTTTTTTCCTCATCGCTGAGGGCATTCTCGTCGCCCGCGTACATGAACTGGTCAAACGGCGAGTTTCCGGAGAGAAGCGTCCTCTCGAACGAGGCTATGGCCCGGGCTATGTTGTCTATAGTAATCTCTTCACCGAAGGCGTCCTGGAATGCCTGTTGGTACTCCTTTATGTCCCTCAGTTTCTCGACAACCGCATCGTGCGATGGCATCCCCATCTCGACCGGGTTTATCAGGGGTCCCTTCACCTGTTCCTCAAGCGATGGCGCACGGCCGTCCCAGAACTGTAGGTCATAGTTGGCCGCGTTCAGCGTGGTGGGCGCGCTCCTGACGCCCTTCTGTCCGTCTATGCCGGTGGACACAGGCGCTGCGTCAGCAAAGCCCTTTTCAGGGTCATGGCACGTGGCACAGCTTATTGTGTCGTTGGCGGAAAGGCGCTTGTCAAAATACAGCTTCTTGCCCAGGGCTACCTTTTCAGGCGTGACGGGGTTGTCCTCGGGGACGATGGGTTCGGGTACTCCAAGCGGAGGTCCGTTCTCCTCCGCTGTTACGGGACGGAAAGCTACATGGACGGAGACGATAAAAAGGATGAAAAACAGGGCCCTCACGTACATTAACACAGCCCTCCTCTCCATACTTTCACTTTCCTAAAGCCAGCGCAAAGGTAAATAATAAATCAAGTTGCAACGCTACCTGTGCTTCCCGCAGACCCCGGGCATGTCTCTTGATGTAAGTGATTTCATGAACTCAACAAGTGCAACTTCCTCGGTGTAAGTCAGGTTGAGTGGCGTTATTGCCCCGTCGAGGTTTGGGTTGCGGTTACCGCCTCTGTCGTAGAACTCAACCACCTCTTCCAGGGTGTGCTCGCTGCCGTCGTGCATATACGGGGCGGTGAGGGCGATGTTTCGCAAGCTGGGCGTCTTGAACGCACCCTTGTCCTTTTCCTTGCCTGTTACGAGATAGCGTCCCAGGTCCGGGTTTTTGCTGTTAATACCCACGCCCAGGTTGTGAAAGTTGTTATCGCTGAAGA
Organism: Candidatus Bathyanammoxibius amoris; assembly: GCA_024451685.1. NCBI lineage: Bacteria > Pseudomonadati > Planctomycetota > Candidatus Brocadiia > Candidatus Brocadiales > Candidatus Bathyanammoxibiaceae > Candidatus Bathyanammoxibius > Candidatus Bathyanammoxibius amoris. Next base: position 80,151 of record JAMXCW010000005.1, read on the forward strand.
GGGCGTAACTGGCGGTGAACGGGTGACACGTGATACAGCGGCCCTTGCCCGCAAATACTTCCATCCCGAGCTTTGCCAGTTCACTTATAGCGTTATCCTCTCCACCGTAACGGAACCGGTCAAACGGGGAGTTGCCGGAAAGGAGCGTCCTCTCGTAGGCCGCTATCGCCTTAACGACATTATCGATGGTTATTTCACCGCCAAAAACCTTTTGGAAGTGTTTTCGGTATTCATCGATGCCTTTCAGTTTCTCTACCAGGAAGTCGTGAGAGGGCATCCCCATCTCTATCGGGTTGGTAGGAGGGCCCTTTGCCTGTTCTTCGAGTGTAGGGGCCCGCCCGTCCCAGAACTGCGTGTCCATATAAGCGGCGTTGACGCTCGGCGGTGCGCTTCGTCCGCCCTTTTGCCCGTTTATGCCGGTGGATACCGCCCCGGCGTCTGTGCCGGAGAGCATCAGGTCATGACACGTCGCACAGCTTACCGTGTCGTCGAATGACAGGCGTGTGTCGAAGTAGAGCTTCTTGCCCAGGACGACCTTTCCACAACTCATCGGGTTATCTGCGGGTATATCCAGGTCGGGGAGGCCCAGAGGGGCCTTTAGTTTTTGACGGCCACCTTCTTCTATTAGCCGGCATTCCTTCTTTTTGGCGCAGCACCCTTTTTGCTTAACGTCTTTAGAGCAGCAATCCCTGCCCAGCGAAAGCACCATCGGCTTGTCGTAGATTTCCGATAATGACTTTGCAAAGGAGGAATCTATGTTAAAGACAAGCAGTAACGTCAAAAACAATGATAGTACGTAAATATGCATCATGCAACCTCCCCCTATGCCTTACCGAGAGTTTTTTGCCCGGGTTCCCAATGTACGGGGCACAGTTCCCCACTCTGCAGCGCCTGGAGGACACGCAGGGTCTCCTGCACGTTCCTTCCCACACTGAGGTCAGACACTACTGAGTAGCGCAGCATCCCCTCAGAATCTATGATAAACGTGCCGCGGAGTGCGATACCCTTGTCCGGGAGCAATACACCGTAGGCACTGCTCAGCCGGTGCGAGGTGTCGGCGATGACGGGATATGTTACGCCCTTAAGCCGGCTGTCAGTCTCATACCAGTTCTTGTGTGAAAACTCGCTGTCCGTGCTTGCGGCCAGAACGACGGCGTTCAGCTTCTTGAAATCCTTTTCCATCTGCGCGAATCTTTCTATCTCCGTGGGGCATACAAAGGTAAAGTCCAGCGGATAGAAGAAGAGCACGGTCCACTTGCCTTTGTAATCACTGAGCTTAACCGTTTTGAAATCACCGTTTACGTAGGCGGTCTCTTCAAAGGCGGGGGCCCTCTGTCCAACCTTTATCATGTCAAAACCCTCCTTCACAGTCTAGATTTAGTTGATGAAAAATCTATTCTGAACAGTATACTGTCTTACTCTGGTTCAGCGCGAGCATTTCCTAAAGTAAACTCTATCGCAGTAAAAAGCAACCACGATTATGCTGCCGTTAAGTCGAATGGCGCCTGTTTATTTGTTAACGACGCATGGAAAGAAAGGGACACGAACATCATGCCTTCACACAAGCCTTGGCCGTTCTTGGGCTTACTGTTATCCTGGGGGTTAGTGTTTACCGCGCTTGTGGAGGTTGCGGGTGAGGAGGGGATGAGGGAGTTCCCGTCCGAGCTTGCCGTCGGCGATATAATTCACGTTGCATCGGGTGAGAAGATTAACTTCCCGGAGCTTGCTGACTTTCTTGACGGCGTGCGGGTCGTGTACGTGGGAGAGGTGCATACAAACGCCGAGTCCCACGAGTTCCAGTTGGAGCTGCTTAAGGAGGCTTATAAAAGATACGGTAACAATATAGCAATCGGTATGGAGATGTTCAAGAGGCCGTACCAGGGCGTCCTCGACAGGTGGACCAGGGGTGAAATAAGCGAACAGGAACTGCTACGCGACACACACTGGAAGCAGGAGTGGGGCTATGATTACAGTCTGTATAAAGACATTATGGATTTCGCGCGTGAGAAAAAGGTCCCCGTTATTGCGCTTAACGTCAGGAAGGAACTGCAGAAAAAGGTGAGCAGGAAAGGTCTCAGCGGCCTGAGCAACGCGGAGAGCGTTGAGTTGCCCAGTATTGATACTACAGACCCTTACCACAGACTCTATCTGCAGAAGATCTTCAGGGGACATACCGACATGAGCGGTGATTTTGAGAAATTTTATGAGGTGCAGTGTGTGTGGGAAGACGTGATGGCTGACAGCATATCAAAATATCTTTCCTCCCCGGAGGGTAAGGACAAGAAGAAGTTCCTGGCGTTCATGGGCGACAGCCATATTATTTACCATTTTGGCGTACCCAAAAGGGTTTTCCGTCGCACGCACCTGCCTTATTATACAGTCTATGCGTATCAGTTGATGGATACAGAGCCGGACGAAGAGCACAGTCTGTTCCAAAGTGACATACCCCTGCAGCCGGCGGATTTTATAAGGGTTATCCATCCGTCCGAGCGGAAAGAAAAGAGGGCGGTCATGGGAGTGATGATTCGTGACATCGGTAAGGACAAGGTCGTAATTCAAGACGTGCTTAAAGGCAGCCCTGCGGAGGCTGCTGGTTTGCAGGTCGGGGACATTGTCCTGTCCATGGACGGGCAGCGTGTTGGAGAGATACAGGAGATGATTCTCCTTCTCCGGCAGAAGAAGCTGGGAGAAACGAGCAGGCTTGAGATATCGCGTGAGGGTAAAAGTATGACGGTGAACGTCTCCTTCTTTGAGATAAAAAAGGAGTGAAATGACTGTTAAACAGGGCCATAGTGCATTTATGGACTTTATATGTGACGAGTTAAGGTTGCTGGAGGAGACCGGTCTCTACAGGACGCCAGTGGTGATAGAAGGCGTCCAGGGCCCGCACGTGACCGTCGGTGGCAACAGGTACCTCTCTTTTTGTTCCAATAATTACCTGGGCCTGGCCGACCACCCCCGGATAAAGGAGGCGGCAATGGAGGCCATTTCCAGCTACGGCTGGGGCGCGCGGGCGTCCAGATTGATGTCAGGTACCAGCATATTACACGAGAGGCTTGAGACTGAGATTGCGCGTTTCAAGTGCACGGAGGCGGCCCTGGTGTTCCCCACAGGATATATGGCCAACCTCGGCGCCATCTGTTCCCTGGCGGGCAGGGGTGATTTGATAATCTGTGACAGGTTCAACCATGCCAGCATAATAGACGCCTCCAGGCAGTCGGGGGCGGACCTGAGAGTTTATGCCCATAATGACGTAGAGGCCCTTGAGAGGATTTTGACGCGGGCTTCGCATAATTATGAAAAGATACTCATCGTCACGGACGGAGTCTTTAGTGTGGATGGCGATATAGCGCCCATTCCGGAGATAGTGTCTGTTGCCGGGAGGTTCGCCCATCAGGTGATGACTATGGTGGACGACGCCCACGGTACCGGTGTGTTCGGCAGGAGAGGCGGAGGCCTCTTGGAGCATTTCGGACGAAAAGGCGGTGTGGATATACAGATGGGCACACTGAGCAAGGCCTTGGGGGGCACGGGTGGTTTTGTGGCAGGGAGCAGAGAATTGATAGAGTTTTTGAAGAACAAGTCCAGGTCGTTTATATTTACCACGGCCATTCCCCCCGCCGCCTGTGCGGCAGGGCTTGAGGCGCTTAGGCTGATTGGCGGAGATGAAGGTATTGAGCGGCGCGAGCGATTGTGGGAAGGCTGCCGCCATTTGGAAAAGGGGCTGAACGCAATTGGTTTCCGCACAACCGTACAGTCCCCCATTGTTCCCGTTATCCTGGGTGAACCGCAGAGGGCGCTGGACGCCGCAAAGATTCTGTTTGAAAAAAATTTGTTAGTGCCTGCCGTTCGTCCGCCCACCGTACCCCGGGGTACGAGCAGGTTGAGGATATCGCTTACTTCTGACCATGCTGTTGAACACCTGGACCTACTACTGGATGGGCTGGCGCTCGTTAAGCGGTTAGGTACCGAAGATTAAAATACTAAAACTGTCTCAAGAGGAAAAAGGCTGTATGAATCTGGTAAACCGGGCGTATGCGTGCTTCTTAGCCTTTACAATAGTATTGTGTACAGCCGTGCCTGTGTGGTCTGTCGAGCTTACAGATAAAGAGGTTGCGGAGTTTCAAGGAGTTTTGGAGAAGAGAAGGGCCGAGCCGAAGGTCAGAGTGGGAGCACAGCCGGAACACGTACCCTCTGACATTATAAAGTTTTTTAAGCCTTTTGAGGGTATAAAGTATGGCGGATATATTGAGAACTACTACCAATATGAGAGTGTTGATCCGGGTTCAGGTGATCAAAACGCCCTTCCGCCGCTTGGTTTTCACAGGCAGGCCAACTCCTTTACAGTAAACAACATAGAGCTGTGGCTCTACAAGAATGCAAACAATCCGGGTGACATCGGGTTCAAGATAACCCTCAACTGGGGTGATCTCGCGCGGTACATAACACCTTTCGGGCCTGTGCGTGATGACAAGACCGCTCAGCCTAACCCGCCTGGTACTCCAACCGGCGGCAGGCAGACCACCTTTAGTGAAGGTTATGCCCTTTGGAACATTCCCGTTGGTAAGGGGCTTACCGCCAAGTTCGGCAAATTCGCAAGCTGGATAGGCTATGAGGACTGGGAGTCTATATTCAATCCCAATGTCACCACATCCTACATAAACAATGCCGCCACGCCCAACACCAACACCGGGCTTGGCCTCAGCTACCCCTTCACGGACCGGTTCACTCTGGATTTCTATTTTACCAATACGTTTGACACGTTCGTCAACAATAACAAGAGCTTTATGTATGGTCTCCAGTTTGACTACGACCCGCCCGACTTCTGGTTCTTTAAGAATGCCAATATAAACTTGGATACCATTTGGGGCCCGTCTGAGGCGAGTAATAATTCCGACTGGTATCAGATTTACAACCTGGCGATAACGTTCTTCCCGTATCATAAGCTGGCGTGGGTTACAAATGCCAACCTGAACCATAGCAGTGCGAAGTTAAGACGGCCGTCCGGCCGGATGAAGGACGACAACAGCGTCTGGGGTGTGGCCCAGTACTTTATATACGACCACACAGACTGGCTTGGTTTTGCTGTAAGGGGTGAGTACTTCTGGGACCAGGAGAACCTGCAGGACCTTAGCGGCGGCACGGGGGCGTCGTTGGCCGAGGTCACGTTCACGCTGAACCTGAAGCTGCGGGAGAAGCTCATGATAAGGCCGGAGATACGCTATGATAAGATCATCAGCATGCCTGGCGGGACGGCCCACGTATGGAATGGTGACAACAATAATGTCAACGGTATAGTGAGCGTGTCCTACGAGTTCTAGCGTAACATGGGTCCTTGCAGGGATGTTTTCCGGGGCTAATCCGGTATAAAAGATTCGCTCTACCGGATGTTGACAGTGGCCATGATACGGGTATAATCTCGCACATCCCCGGGCAGGAAGGTTTTTCTTCTTTTGCTCAGGCGGATAACGTTTACGTTCTTTGGCATGGTGAAGCGGAATATTTTGGGGTTAAGCTCTTCGTTAATACTTATATTCTTGAGCCTGAGGGTGAGCTTTGTCTCTCCTCTCGGCCAGTAGACATCTATGGTTCGAGGCACGTCGCATCCGTCTACGTCCTCGAAATCGTCAAACCGCGCCCTCATTCTGAGGCTGCCGTCGGGGTTATAAATGTCGTAGTTCGTTACGTTCAGGTTGTATCTGTCTACCGTGAGTTCATATCGGACTAATGCTTGCGAGTCTATCAGGCTGATGTGCCAGTATTTCGGGAGTACCTCAAACGATCTGACTGTAGCGTTTGGGGTGATATTTTCAAGTTCCAGGATGCCGGCAATCTCATTGGGCGAGAATTTTAGGCCCATATAGGTTATGTCCTGGTTGGACAGGCCTCTGTATAGTTTCTTTTCCTTGGGTACGTAGAGCCAGAACTCATGGCCATCCGACAGGATGTTGAATACAGTCTGAAAAAGTTTGGAAACGATTATCCTGAGACGTTTAGGTCTCTCCAGCCTTATGTAGGCCGTGCATGAGAGGGGCTCTTTGAGCTCCCGGGACATAAAGGTTACCTTTGCCTTGGCCTTAAGGGTGGAGATTTTTCTGGAATTTGACGCCACCGTCTCTCTTACCTCTTTGACGGTAAGCACCTTGGGAGGGCCTAGAGCGATGTGTTCCATGGCGGCGCAGCCGGCCAGCAGTGTTGCCAGCGTTATTAAGAAAGGAGAGATTGGCGAGCTATGTCTCAAACGCTAGAACCCCTTATAAAGCAAAGCCGCATGTATGCTGTTCCGTACCTGTACCTGTATATAGGTCTGTTTATTATTCACGTCAGCGTATGCGTCAGCCCCGGCCTCTGCTATGCGCAGGCCGCCGCATCTGGCTGGCCGATGTACCGGCTCGACGCCAGAAATACCGCTCAGAGCCAGTTCCCGGGCTCCCAAACAGGTAAACTCAAGTGGAGCTTCAAGACCGGCGGCCCCATAACCAGCTCCCCGTCCATCGGGCCTGATGGCACCGTTTACGTAGGCTCCAAGGACGGCAAGCTATACGCCGTCAGCCCTGGCGGCGAACTCAAGTGGACCTTTACCACTGGCGATGAGGTTGAGTCCTCACCCGCGATAGCTCAGGACGGCACCATCTATTTCGGCTCCTGGGACAACAACCTGTACGCGCTGAACCCCGACGGTACCAAAAAGTGGGCGACCTCGCTGGGTGCGGGTGTCCCGTCTTCACCCACGATCGGCGAACATGGCAACATATATATAGGCTCGTGGGATTGCAGGGTATATTCCTTAGACGCAAATGGCCAGATATGGTGGACCCTGCGCACACTGGACCACATCCTGTCAACACCTTCTGTCGCCCCTGACGGCACCATCTACTGCTGTTCCCAGGATGACAGTCTGTATGCCATGGAACCCGACGGCACGGGTAAATGGCGCTTCAGGACGCAGTACATTATAAATTCATCACCTGTCGTTGGCAAGGACGGAACAATCTACTTCACCTCTGAGGACGGGGCCCTTTATTCAGTCATGCCTGACGGTAACATGAAGTGGATATTTCAGACGGACCTGGACATCGACTCCTCCCCGGCGCTGGGTGATAACGGCATAATATACTTCGGTTCAGGGGAGAGGATGCTGTATGCCGTTGATATAGACGGCAAGGAGAAGTGGAAATACGACATAGGCGCCACCATCATCTCATCTCCTACGTTGGGCAAGGACGGTACGGTGTACGTAGGGGCTGCGGACAGTGTCTTCTATGCGATTGCCCCGGAGGGCGACCGCATTAAGTGGAGTTATAAGACGGGGGGGTCGTTTGATTTTTCGTCCGCGGCGATAGCCGAAGACGGTACCATATATGTTGGCTCCACCGACGGCGCGCTGTATGCGTTTGGTGATTGAGCCAGGCGGTATATCCTACTACACAGGAGGTTGCTTCGCTTCGCTCGCAATGACAGGTGGAGCGGTAAGTGTTCAGTGATGCAGGGTGCGTCTTGGCGCACCGGATGTTTCTCTTATAGAGCCAGCAGTTTCAACCGCAGCATATTCAGGGCTGATTTGGCGGCCATGAGTTTTATCCATTTCCGGGTGCCGTGGAACTGGAATTTTTTGGATTTTACCCCGTCCCGTGTGGCAATGGCACAGTACACAAGACCGACGCGTTCCTTCGGATGCCGGCTTGTAGGGCCCGCGGCGCCGGTTATGGACAGGCCCAGGTCTGCGCCCGCCTTCTCTCTGATGGATTTGGCCATCATCTTCGCGGTTCTGGCGTTGACCGCGCCCTTCTTGTCTATCTCGCTTTCCGGTAGTCCCGTGAGACGGGACTTGGAACGGTATGTATAGGTGACCATGTCTTCAAGGAGATAGCCTGACGCCCCCGGTACGTCGGTGAGGTAATTCCCCACCAATCCGCCGGTGCAGGATTCTGCCACTGCGATGGTCTTCTTGTGTTTCTTTAGTAACGCGGCCACCACGCCTTCGAGGGTGTCGTCACCGGTGCCGTAGACGGCGTCTCCCAGGAGGCGGCGTATCCGGGTCTCTGCGTCGTCCAGGGCCTTTCCCGCCCTTGTCTTGTCCTCCGCCTCCGCCGCAATCCGCAGCGTAATTGTGCCTTCATTCACCATTGTGCCGACGGAGGGCTTTGATTCGGGTGTCATCATGTGTCCTATCTTCTCGCCTATAGCGGCCTCGTGGATTCCAAAGACATGGAGCTTTCTATGGAGCCGGGCTATTGTGCTCTGTATCTCCGCGCGCAGGTGTGGACGCACCCAGTCCCGGAACATCCATTTCATTTCTATCGGTACACCCGGCATGCAGATAATCTCCCTGTTGTTGTGCCTGAGGGAGAAACCGGGCGCCGTGCCTATCCTGTTCGTTATGACGATAGAGCCCACCGGCATCATGGCCTGGCGGATGTTGGAAGACGGCATGTCCGCCTGCCGGCAGCGGAAGGTCTCCTTTATCTGGGCGAGGGCTGTCTCATCCCTTATCAGCGTCCTGCCCGTGGCCGTTGCAACGGCGTTCCGGGTGACGTCGTCGCGTGTAGGGCCGATGCCCCCGGTAATTACGACAAGATCGGCCCTCTCAAGGGCCCGTTCCACGGCGGAGCTTATTGCCGCGAGTTCGTCGGGTACGGTGGTATGGTGGAGAATGATCAGGCCGAGCCATGTGAGTTCTTCGGCCAGGTAGGTGGCGTTGGTGTTTACTACGTCGCCCTGTACGAGTTCACTGCCCGTAGTGATTATCTCTGCTGTCTTCATGCATGAAAGCGACAGGTAATTGTGTTACCGTACGGAACTGTAATAATTCCTACTTACTCACGGGGTGGGTAGTTGGGTTGAACCTGTTCGGTTATGGCATTGCTGACCCCTGCCTCGTTAAATGTGGCCATTTGTGTCAGCAGTTTTACGGAGGCCTCTACAAGTCCCATCGCCAGCACTGCCCCGGTGCCTTCTCCCAGGCACATCTCTAGGTCGAGTATGGGCCTCTTGCCGAGTTTCTCCAGTATTAGACGGTGGCCCCGTTCCCTGGAGAGATGGGACGCTATCAAATAACCCTTCACACGGGGCTCTATGTGGGCCGCCAGCAGGGCGCCTGCCGAGGATATGAAACCGTCTATGATTACAGGGCGCCTGTGCCTTGCCGCGCCGAGACATATCCCCGCGATGGCGCCGATTTCACATCCCCCGACCTTTGCGAGGACGTCTAAGGGGTCCTTCGGGTCGGGCTTATTTACTTCCAGGGCGGTTGCGACTATCTTGAGTTTATGGGCAAGGGCCGGGCCGTTAAGCCCCGTTCCCTGTCCCGTAGCCTCTTTTAAGTCTGCGCCGCTCAAGGCCGCGAGTATTGCGCTGCTGGGCGTGGTGTTTCCTATGCCCATATCGCCCACTGCGACCAGGTCAGCACCGTTCGGAAGCTCCTCTTCCAGTGTCTCTATGCCCAGCTCTACGGACCTTACCGCCTCTTCGGGGGACATTGCCGGCCCTGTCGCGATGTTCCCCGTGCCGTGGCGTATCTTTTTTATCTTTAAGAACCCCGGTTTCGATGGAAGCTCCCCCACCACACCGCAGTCTACAACCGTTACCCTGGCGCCTGAGTGTCTTGCCAGGACGTTCACGGCGGCACCGCCGCAAAGGAGGTTCTCTACCATTTGTCTGGTGACTTCCTGGGGAAAGGCGCTCACCCCCTCGGCAACCACGCCGTGGTCACCTGCCATGGTAAACACCACCTTGTCGGTGATTTCTCTGGTTCTTCTTATCGAGGCGTACAGCAGGGCGAGTTCCTCAAGCCGGCCAAGACTGCCTCGCGGGATGGCCCATCCATCTATCCTTGAGCGTATTTCTCCCTGCGGGTCTAAACTTAGTTCTTCGATACCGCGGGTGGTCTTCGTTAAGAGTTCCATCTTTAGGAAGAGAGTTCCAGAGTCCTTGGGAGGTCGCGTAGGGAACGGAGACCGAAGTATTCAAGAAATCTTTTGGTGGTTCCGTAGAGGAGGGGGCGTCCCAGTGTTTCGTCTTTGCCCACCACCTTTGCCAGGCCCTTGTCCATGAGGCTTCGTAACATCTGGCTCGATTCTACACCCCTGATGGCCTCTATGGTAGAACGGAGAATGGGTTGCTTGTAGGCGATGATGGATAGTGTCTCCATGGCCGCGGGTGAAAGCTTGGATTCCTGCGTCTTTTTCTCAAGTCTGGCGATCCACGGATGGTATTGCTGTCTTGAAAGCAGGAGGTAGCCGCCGGCTATTTCTTCTATCTGGAAGGCCCGGCCCGTGTCGTCGTAGTCTTTGCGCAACTGCTCGATGGTCTCAACGATCTTGCCCTTTCCATCGCCGATTATTTCTGTAAGTTTATTAGCAGTCAACGGTTGGTTAGTTGCGAAAAGTAGGGCCTCAATGACGGGACCCATCTCCTTATTTTCGCCTTCAGCGAGGTTTTCTTCTTTCATGGTATGGGTGGTTTCGTGGGTTTTGTCCTCTTGCGGATGCAGGCTTTCGATTGCCATAAGTAATTTAGTCCCTTGACGTGGGGGCCGCCGATAAGAATCTTATCTTTTGGCTGGCTATGCGTTTATATGTGTCTATGATAGTGCCCTTAAATATCTTCACCTGACCATTATAAAAATCTGTTATCTGGAACGCCTCTTCGGTCAGGAGCTTGCCGCGTTTATTGTAGGTGCTGAACATAAACTTCACTATACCAAAATCTCTACCGCTTCCATTAATCATTTCACCGACAAAGTGTGTCTCAAAGGAGTAGCTGCCCTGAAGCAGCTGGACGTTTTTATATGCAAAATCGAGCTCTATCTTGTTCCATTCCTTTGCCTTGTCCTTTTTCTTTTTCCTTTTTGTAATGCGCTTTTTTGCGGTGGGCTCTTTAGCTTTTTCTTCGGCTTTAGGCTCCTTCACGACCTCGGGTTTTTCCTTGGCCTCCGGTTTGGCCGCGTGCGGTTTTTCGACCAGCTTGTGAATCCCGCCCTTGTCTGCTTCTACGGCCTCTTTTACAGAGAACAAAGAACCTTCTTCTACCCCTTTTGCTCTGGGTTCCTTTGAGTGTTTAAGTCTCTTTTTCCTGTCTGCTTTGTGGGCCTCATCATAGGAGAATAGTGCTTCTTCTTTCTTTTCTTCGGCTTTTTCCGGTTTGGTTGCCGGCGCATGAGCTTCTCCGGCGCTCTTCTTGCCTTCAGGGTGAGCTGTGGTTTCCTTGGTGACCTTGCCGGTGCCTGCCGGCTCCTTCGCGGTTGCGGGTTTTTCCTTTACTGGACCGGCGGACACCTTCTCCCGAGAAGGCGCCCTGGAAGTGGGTTCTTTTGTTGTTGTTTGAGGAGACACACGTTTGTGGGGTGTACCAGATTTTTGTGTCTCTTGCGTAGTCGGCTTAGACGTGGTTTCTTGTGTTACACCTTCTGCAACAGAAAAGCTTACGAAGAAAAGTAGACAAAGTATGAACGAAACCAACCTCAAAACTGTGCTCCTTTTAGGTATTTATACTATAGCTGCCGACCAAATATATCATATAATCTCTTGTGTGTCAAAGGATTATATCTCAAAGGCTTGTGGTTTTAAACGTTGACATCTCGGACACTTTTGGATATTTATGTTACTGGTAGGGCGGTTTTTTGCTTCAAAGAACGGGTGGGAGCAGAAAGGGTAAAATAATATGATCAAGCTGTCCGGTTCGTATCGGCTTGCCTCTATTTCCTTGCCGGAATACGGGTTTCAGCTAAAGTCAGAAGATTTCAAGAGGTCCGGGGACGATTTCACGATATGGTTTCTGGAGGGGGTGCTGAAAAACAACCCGAACTACGTTGATTGCCTCTTGTATCTTGGAAATGCCTACACGGCCAGAGGAAGGTATAAAGACGGTTTAAAGGTTGACATGAAGCTTGCGGAACTCCAACCCGGTGACCCCATTGTACGCTACAATCTCGCCTGCAGCTATTGCCTCGTTGGTGATTTGGATGCCGCAATAAGGGTGTTGGAGATTGCGGTTGCACTTGGCTATGAGGACGTTCGACATCTGGAAAACGACAAGGACCTGGAAGGACTGAGGGGAGATAAGAGATACTGGGAACTTCTGGACAGGATTAAGGGGAAAGGCACGGTAACAGAGGACAAAGAAGGTAAGTAGGGCTCAGATTTCTTTGCTGCTGAGATGTTGAGTGTAGGCAACCAGAAGCCCCTCCAGTGTAAGGTGAGGAACGACCCCGGTTATTGTTGGTATTTCAGTTGCAAGGAGTTTTGCGTCTCCACCGGTTGCCAGGACGACAGGATCATCGCCCAGTTCCTCCAGCAGGTTTTTCACAATTTTCTCTATCGCTCCTACCATACCCCAGTAAATGCCGGAATTAACCGCCTCGTCCGTGTCTTTACCCAGGGTCTGCCGTGGTCTCTGTACCACAGATACCCGGGGCAGGAGGGCGGTCTGTGTATGCAAGGCTTCCGTGAGGGGTGCGAGCCCCGGTGTTATTACCCCGCCCAGAAATTCACCTTTTTTTGATATGGCGTCTATGGTTATGGCGGTTCCTGCGTCCACCACGATGGTTGAGGTGCCGGTCCTTTTGAAGGCGGCCATGGCATTAAGCAGCCTGTCCACCCCTGTTTTTTCTGGTTTCTTTGTCAGAACTGGTATGTTTAGGGGGACGTCTGCAGGGACCCTGAGAGGCGCTCTCTTCCACATGGAGGTCTTTAACCAGTTGCAAAAGGCGTCTTCCGCCTCAGGATTAACTGAGGCTAATATGCAGCCGGAGGCATTCTGCAGGATTGAGGGGTCTACAGAGAGACCCTTCAGGGGAGTGTCGGTGACGCTCGAGGTGAAGTGATTGACCAGGCGCCCGTTCTCGAGGTCAAACAGGCCCAGATGGACGTGTGTATTGCCAATGTCTACGGCGACTAGCATGGATGATTATTATGTGGTTGCGGTTTCCTGAGACCGTGTTTCACAGGGTAATGTCTTGAGTGTCTCGGCTATTACGTTAAGAAGGGTTTTAAGGTTGCTTCCTGTCTTGGAGGAAATGGTGTAGACAGGTTGTGATAGGGCCTTCTCCATCGATTTGGCCGTTTTCTCACGGTGGGCCTTATCTACAAGGTCTATTTTGTTGAGGACAATTATTTCCCCTTTTCTCGCGAGTTCAGGGTTGTGGTGCTTGAGCTCTTTTCTTATGGTACGATAGGCTTCAGCGGGGTCCGTGTCGTCCCTGGGGGCTATGTCAATCAGGTGTATCAGCAGCCTTGTACGTTCTACGTGGCGAAGGAACTTGTCTCCGAGGCCTACGCCGGTGTGGGCACCCTGGATGAGCCCGGGCAGGTCTGCCACCACTATCCTCCGGTATTCACCTATCTCTACAATGCCCAGATGGGGATAGAGTGTTGTAAACGGATATTCGGCGACCTTCGGGTGTGCCTTGGATATGCGGGAAAGCAGGGTAGATTTCCCTGCGTTGGGCATACCTATAATGCCGACGTCGGCGACAAGCTTTAGTTCCAGTTTGAGCCAGCGTTCCTGGCCTTTTTTGCCACTTTCGGCCGTGCGCGGCGTCCTGTTGGTTGAGGTGGCAAAGAATTTGTTCCCTTTACCGCCCCCGCCTCCCCTGGCGATGCGCACAGACTGCCCCGGTTCAGTTAGGTCTTTTAGCACCAGGCCGCTGTCTCTGTCCCTGACAACCGTGCCTACAGGGAGCGCGATAATCAGGTCTTTCCCCGAGCGGCCGTGCCTGTTTGCGCCCTCTCCGTGGCGGCCGTTCTCTGCAACGTATTTTACCCTGGAGGTAATGTCCATGAGTGTGTCTATTGCTTCGTTCGTATGGAGTATTACGTCGCCGCCTTTCCCTCCGTGCCCGCCATCGGGGCCGCCTTTCGGCACGAACTTCTCCCGCCTGAAACTCACGCAGCCGTGGCCGCCATCGCCTCCCGCGACATAGATTATAGCTTCATCTATAAACATCTTGAGGTGGTAGAAAAAAGGGGAGCAGTGTGTGTGCTCCCCTAGTGTGTACAAAAGGTTTCTATAACCGGGTTGTGGTTATGAGTTATAAATACTCACTCGTCTGCGGGATTCAAAACGCACGGTCCCGGTTATTTTGGCGAATAGGGTGTCATCGCGGCCGCGGCCCACATTAAAGCCGGGATGGAACTTGGTGCCGCACTGCCTGACTATTATGGAGCCTGCCTTGACAAGTTCTCCCCCATAGTGTTTTACTCCCCGGTACTGGGGGTTGCTGTCGCGTCCGTTTCTGCTGGAACCCTGTCCCTTTTTATGTGCCATTATTCTTACCTCTATTTATATTATACGATAATTTCTTTTATTTTCACCTGTGTAAAGCGCTGTCTGTGGCCCGCCTTTCTCCTGTAATCTTTTCTTCGTTTGAATTTGAAGACGTCTATCTTGTCTCCTTTCTTTGGGCCTTGAACCTCGCCCACCACCTTCGCTCCCTTGACAAGTGGTGTCCCGATCTTGCCATTGTCGTCCCCACCGATGGCCACTACTTCGTTAAACTCTATCTTGCTGTCCTTTTTCAGCCCTTCCGCCGAATCAATGAGGATGGTTTCTCCCAGCGTTACCTTATACTGTCTGCCTCTATCCTTTATTATTGCATACACCTGTTCACTCCTCCTCACAAGGTCGTAGGGTTGCCGTCAGAACCATAGTATTTCATTCGTATGTCGCCCATCCTCCATCCGTCTTCGGCAACACCTCTGATTGTTATCGTCTTGTTATAGTGGTCTTCAAGTTCGGATATCTGTTTTCTCTTCTGGTTCTGCAGGAACTGTACTACCGGGGTGTTTGTCACCACCTCGATGCTCTTAATTCCTTCGTTGTCAAGGACGGACCTTATGTTTCTCATTATTTTGAGGCTGAGGCTTTCTACGGTTTTTGTGAGCCCCGTTCCCCTGCACTCCGGGCACGGGTCGTGCAGTACGTCTCTCAGGCTGTGCTTAATCCGTTGCCTTGTGAGTTCTATGATGCCAAACCTTGACGTCTTAAGCATTTTTGTGCGCGCCCTGTCCTTCTTCAGGGCGTCGGCAAAGGCCCTTTCCACCGAACGCCTGTGGCCCTCCTGCTGCATATCAATAAAATCTATTATAATGACTCCTCCCAGGTCGCGCAAACGAATTTGTCGTGCGATCTCGCCCGTGGCCTCCATGTTGGTTTTAAAGGCGGTCTCTTCCGGGTCGGCTCCCTTTTTGAACCGTCCGCTGTTTACGTCTATTGCTACCAGGGCTTCTGTCTGCTCTATGACGAGGGACCCTCCTTGCTTCATGGGTATCTTTTTGTTGTTGATCCTTTCTATTTCTTCTTCGATGCGATGTTTGTGGAATATGGGCACCCTGGCCCTGTGCATTTTCACGATCTTTTCGTGTTTTGGCATGATCTGTTTCAAAAAATCTCTGGTCTTCCCATAAGTGTCGTGACTATCGACAATTATTTCTGTTATGTCAGGCGAGAAGATGTCTCTTATGGTCCTGATAACCAGGTCGCTTTCCTGGTAGATAAGTGACGGGACAAGACTGTTTGTAGTTCGTTCCTCTACCGCTTTCCACAGACGAAGCAGATAATTAAGGTCTTTGGAGAGATCTCTCTTGGTGTGACCCGTTCCAGCAGTACGAACGATTATGCCTATATTGGGGGGGGGCTTCAGCTCTTTTGCGACCTGTTTAAGCCGTGCGCGTTCCTCCTCATCTAGAATCTTTCTCGATACGCCATGTCTGGAGGTGTAGGGCATGAGGACCAGGTAGCGGCCCGGCAGGCTTATATAGGTGGTGAGGCTTGGCCCCTTTTCTCCGACACCTTCCCTGATTACTTGTACCAGAAGTTCCTGTCCCGGCTTGAGCAGGGACAGTATTCGCTTCTGTTCCCTCCTGTTGCGGGGCTTCTCCGTCTTTTCTTCCTTCTTCTCGCAAGCGGTGTCCAGTACCTCGCTTACATGAAGGAAACCGTTTCTTTTTAGCCCTATGTCTACAAAGGCAGCCTCCAGGCTGGGCTCTACGTTTGACACCCTGCCCATGTAGATGTTTCCCACGGCCTGTCCCTTGGACACACGTTCGATATAGAGTTCTTCGAGCGTATTGTTTTCCAAGATGGCTATGCGGCTTTCTTCGGGTTCTACCGCGTTTATCAGCATCCTTTTTCTCATCGTTTAGTTTGCTCCATTGGATGGAGAGAGATGGACTGCGCTTCTTATTATCCTCGGTGTACGGCCTGTATCCATTTCCAGTCCGAGGGCCTTAAGGACCTCATCAGGACGTGCCGTGCCATCCCCGGTAGGTCTTAGTTTCAGCAGGAGGGTACTGTTCTCCAGAGTGATGGATACTATTGAGGGGCGAAGATCAAAAAGCCTTTTTCCACCTTTCCTTTTCCTAAGAATTTGAATCTTTTTTTCAGCAAGTAACTGATTAATTTTTTTCCGTGTAAGTTCTTCAGGAAGGTCCCACTTGATTTGATAGACCAGTGCGTCTACTCGTGAAGGGCTTCCCGGGGTGATTGGCTCGGCCGAGATTATTCTGATACCAGGCGCAAGTTGTGCCTGAAGCTGCTCCTGCAATCTCTCCGGGGCAATCCACCGGGAAAGTTCGAGCTCTAGAATCTCATCAACAGCCTCTATTCCCAGGGCCAGGGCCGAGGGGAAAGACATCTTTGGCCGCGGGTTAAATCCCTGACTCATGCCGATGGGGATGTCGGCCCTCCTGATGGCCCTTTCAAACAGCCTCATCAGGTCGTGATGGGAGATGAACTTTAAGACCCCGGTCTTCTGGAATCTGAGTCTAACCCTTATGTGCTGGGTCCTTCCTACAATATTTTGTTCTTGCAACTTATAGAAACCTGCCATGGGCTACGTCTGGAAGGCCGGCATGAGGTTCTTACCTAGAAGGCCTCGGGGAGGATCTCTTTGGTAATTTCTCTCAGGTGGCGTACAGATTTCTCCGGGTCGGCAAATCTGGACACCTCTTCTGCCACTTCTCTAGCCCTTTCATAAGTAATGGTGCGTATAACCTTTTTTAGTGCGGGGATTATGGTAGGCGGGGCCACACTGAACTCTGTCAGACCCAGGCCTACTAAAAGCACCAGATATTCTAATTCGCTGCCCATCTCGCCACACATTGACACGGGAATGTTGTTGTCTTCGGCGACTTCGATGGTCATCGTGAGCAGCCTCAGGATGGCCGGATGCGCGGGGCAGTACATATTGGCCACTGTCTCATTATCCCGGTCTATGGCGAGAGAGTACTGGACGAGGTCGTTTGTGCCGATACTAAAGAAGTCCGCTTCCTTTGCCAGTACGTCCGCTATCAGAATAGACGCGGGCACCTCCATCATAACCCCCATAGGTATATTCTCGTCAAAAGGTAGTCCCCTTCTATCCAGTTCATCCATCGCCTCTTTTACCATTTTCTTTGCCCTCTGGAACTCTTGCAGGGAGGATATAAGGGGGAAGAGTATCTTTACGTTCTTCTTCAGGGCTGACGCCCTGAGAATCGCCATTAGTTGGGTGTTAAATATATTCGGGTGCTCAAAGCAATAACGTATGGAACGACACCCCAGGAACGGGTTTGCTTCCCTGTAGTTGTTGCCATTAAAAAATTTATCGGCCCCCAGGTCTACCGTCCTTACGACGATAGGACTCGTCTCAAGCTGCTCCACGGATTCAATGTAGGCCTTGAGGTGGTGTTCTTCATTAGGGGTCTTGCCTGCTTCAAGGAAGAGGTATTCAGTCCTGTAGAGTCCGACACCGCTGGCTCCATAGCGTTGAAAGGTCTTAATTTCCCTGGGGAAATCGATGTTTGCCAGAATGGCAATTTTTCTGCCGTCCGGAGTCTCGGCGGGCTGGTCCTGCAATTCTTGGATAAGCTTGGTCGCAAATACGTGTATCGTCTTTTCCTTCTCTTGATACTCGTTTATCGTGGTTTCGTCGGGTCTTATTATTACCTCGCCTTTATTTCCGTCGATAATGACCGTATCACCCGGATAGATCTCCGTGGTGATACTGCCCAGGCCTACCACACCGGGTATACCTAAGGCGCGGGCGAGTAAGGCCGTATGAGAGGTCCTGCCGCCGACTTCGGTGGCAAAACCCTTTATCTTTTCCAGGTCTAGAGACGCCGCCTCTGAAGGTCTTAGGTCGTGGGTGACGAGTACTACCTCTTCAGAGAGGTTCTTTAATTCTTCGCGTTTTTCACCCATCAGGTTGCTCAACAATCTGTTTTCTATGTCGATTATGTCACCAACACGTTCCTTAATGTACTGGTTGTCAGTGCTGTTGAATTTCCTCACGTAGTCTTTCAAGACCATGGAGACCGCAAACTCGGCAGTGACCCAGAAATTGTCAATCTTGGAGATAAATTCTTTCTTAAGATGTTCATCCCGCAGTATCGTTCTGTGGGCCTCAAGCACGGCTGCTATTTCGTGCCCCAGTCTTGCCGCGACCTGGTCCTTAAGCTCTTGCATCTGCTTTGCCGCAGCTACGATGGCCTTCTCAAGCCTTTCTTTCTCATGGGACACCTGTCCCTCTGGAACAAAATTCCTCTTTACCCAGTAGCCTGTACCTTCCAGGACAAATGCCTTTTTTATTACCACACCCTGTACCAGAGGTATGCCTTTTTTGACGACCATGGTTTGTTCGTTAAAGTTACCGCTGACCAGGTTGGAAAGGGCATCAAGTGCATGGACTGCGTCTTTGCCGTCTGCGATGATACGTATATCAGTGCCCCGCTCGGCGCCAAGGGTCAAGAGTTCTATCACGCTCTTGCCGTTGACCTCTTTGTCCTTGGCTTTCACCTTTATTTCGGCAGAGTATGAGTTCGCTATTTCTGCAAAGCGGGTGGCCGGACGGGCGTGCAGGCCGTCCGCGTTTAGTATGCGATATTGACGATTTATGATCATACGTGTTGATGGGGAAATGGTTTTGCGGACTTAGGTCAAGCTTCTGGTGGGGTGACTGTCTACCTCTTTGAGTATTTCTATCATTTCTTCTTTGTCTGAAGCCGTGGTCATAAAGCGTCTGAAATCGCTGTCCCTTATCAGTGTGGCGATTCTTTCGAGGGCTTGCAGGTGTGCGCCAGCGGTTTCGTTGGGGGACAAAAGAAGAAAGACAAGGTGTACAGGCTCTCCATCCAGGGCATCAAAATCCAGCCCTTCTTCAGAACGCGCAACCGTTACCACCAGCCTGGAGATACACCTGTGTTTCGTGTGAGGTACTGCTACTCCACCACCTATTCCGGTACTGCCTAACTGCTCCCTTTTCATAAGGGCAGTTAAGACACCATCCACTTCTTTGGTAGGAATCTTGTGAGACCGAGTAAGGGCTTCAACCATTTCCGCTATAGCATTTTTTTTGTCTCTGAGCTTTAATTCATATATTACTGCTTCCTCGACAAGGAAGTCTGTCAGCTTCATCAGGTTCTCCAAAAAGAAATAGCCTCAATACCGGACAGGGTTTCAGTATGTCCGAATAACGTCAGAATGTCTTTTCAGGGTGTGTTCTTTTACCGGCATTTATCATGATGGGCCTTCCTTTGGGCCGGTCCATGAGGGTCCCTTCTTTGACCTCTTTTGGTAAAGTTTCTCTTTATGCCGGGTTAGCTGCCTTTCCAATTTGTCAGTAGCCCTGTCTATGGCTGCGTATATATCGTGGTCGGTAACCTCTGCTATGAGTATCGAGCCCTTGGCAGCAGAGACGATCATCTCTGCACGGTGCCTCTCATTCTCAACGTCCAGATTTACCTGTATCTGAACAAGCCGGTTATAGTACTTTTCTAACTTCCTGGCCTTCTTCTCTGCATAACTCTTTATGGCATCGGTTATGCTCAGATGCCTTCCAGAGACTATTATATTCAACAGGTGAATCCCTCTAGTATCATTTGTGTTGAACTAATTCTAAACGCTAATTTTACTTCTTAACGCGGGGTTAGTCAAGGATATTAAACTCCGGCTGCCATTCGCCTGGATTTCGCAACTGTGAGGACGTAAACCCTTCCCACGCCAGCCTCTTTGAGGACCCTGGCGCACTCTGACGCGGTAAGACCGGAGGTAAGGACGTCGTCCACAAGAAGTACGTCTTTTCCTTTGAACACAGGAGGCCTTTTTACCATAAAGGCGCCACGGACGTTCTCCTGGCGGCAATAATACGGCAGGTTGGTCTGCGAGGGGGTGTTCAGGGTCCTTTTTAGTTCCCCGGTACAGACTTCTATGTCAAGGGACCTCCCAACGTTTCTTCCCAGGAGTTCTGCCTGGTTAAAACCGCGTAACGACTTCTTTTTCCTGTGCAGGGGCACAGCTACCACCATGTTTAAGCCGATCGAGCCCAGACCGGCCTCTTCCACGCATTGTACGAGTATTTCCGCCAGGGGCCTTGCCAGAAACTCGTGCCTGCCATATTTGAACTGATGTATCAGTTCTCTTATGGCGCCCTCATAATAGGTAGCGGAGAAGGCGCCGTTGAACCTCAAGCGGTGGGACCTGCATTCAGTACATCCGTCCTGAGACACGAGGGTATAATCACCGAGCCCCATACCGCACCTTGGACAACGTGTGCCGGTGATATAATTTATTCCTTCCCTGCAGCTCCTGCAGAGGTACCTGGCACCCTCATTGTGAAGACTCTTCCGGCAGCCAAAGCAATGTACCGGATATATGAGGTTGACGATAGCTGCTAGGTGTTGTCTGAGTGCCATAGGGCCTCATACTAAGACACTAAGAACTGTACGATATTACAACACGTGTCGTATACATCGACAGCTAGATTAGTGTCATAGAAAAACTCAATAGTAATTGTCCCGCACAAGGGTTTTGTACCCACGAGTGTAAGTTCAGTTCGTATAGCATAATAGGTGTGTCAGGAAAAAAAAGAACGTCTCAGCACGCCGAAATTGCTCACTTCTCTCGTTATGGCACTGTAGTTGCTCTTTTCTACTACCAGTTCTGTTACCTGCCATACAGAACTACAGGCAGTTTTTCCCAGACAGGCCAGATAGATAGGCACTATCTGGCCTCCCTCCCTCTCAAATTAATAATTTATGTAGCGGAAGCGGTTTTCTCTCTTTTCATCGGCAAATTTTTCCTCACTTCCTCCAGGATGCCCGGGTCCAGTACCGAATGTATGAGGCACACCTTGTCCGGTGCCTGAGCGAGTACGGTGCCCCAGGGGTCTATTATCATACTGTGTCCATAGGTGGCGATGTTGTGGGGGCTCGTTCCAAGGCGATTTGGGGCTACCACAAAGGCCTGATTCTCTATGGCCCTTGCCCTGAGAAGCACCTCCCAGTGGTCCTTGCCTGTATGGGCGGAAAATGCGGAGGGTATGAGTATGAGTTCTGCCCCCTTGCCATGCAGGGCGGTGAATGTTTCCGGAAAGCGCAGGTCGTAGCAGATGGCCAGGCCCACTACCCAGCCGTCCACGTTTACGGTTATAATCTCACTGCCCGGAAGTATCTTTTCCGACTCCTTGTAGCGTACTTTTCCTGGAATATCGATATCATAGAGGTGTATCTTTCTGTAAATTCCGATGATGTCTCCGCCGGGACCGATCATTACGGAGGCATTAAAGCCTTTGCCTTTTGCAGCAGCAGCCTCAAGGATACTGCCGCACAGGAGGTAGAGCTTGTTACGGCGTGCACTTTGGGCGAGTGCATTTATGGTAGGGCCCGGAACGGGTTCCGCCTGTTTCACCATTTCCCCCATGGTGCCGTAATAGTTGAACATCTCCGGCAGCACCACCAGTCCGGCCCCGAGTGTCTTTGCCTCGTCGATCAGCTCCAACGCCTTTGCTATGTTTTGCTCCTTGTCGTCCTGAGACGAGAGTTGGACGGCGGCGACCCGCAGCAGGCGTTTCTTTTTCACGCTATATCTTCGCCCAGTCTAATAAGATGAGCGCTACTACGGCAAATATAGTTACAGGCAGCCAACCTGCGAGAATAGGATTGAGAGTCCCCGTGACGCCCAGGTTTGTGCAGAATAAGTTAACCACAAAGAAGCTGCATATTACGACAATTAGCGCGCCTACACTGAGGAAGAAGTTTTTCTTCAACCTGTCAAAGCCTATTATAAACGGGATGCCCAGCAGTAGCAGCACTGGGGCGACAAAGGGATAAGCGAGTCTTGTTTGAAGGTATACCGGATAACGCGGGTTCTCAGGGTTTTTTTTGGAAAGGGCTCGCAGCTGAAAAATGCTCAGAAGGTTTGTGTCCCTCTCCTCTTCTCTCATGTTTTTGGGAGCAATCTCTGTTTCTAAGAAGTATTCTTTCTTTGCTTCCGTTGGGGGTATCCACTTACCGCCTTCGTAGTTGTTCACTATGAGGCCAGTAAGGTACCACGTGTTATTACCGATCCACTTACCCTCTTTGACACTAATTGTTTGTCGCCTGTCGTCACCCAGGGTTTTTAGTATAAAGACGGAATACATGGTCTCCTCTATAATGTCGTACTTTGCCACTCGTACGAGGAGCCGGTTGCTCTTGTCCACTACCATAAGGTTTTTAAGCTCGCTTTCGTCGAAGGTTATGGTCCTGAAACGTTCCAGCCGGTCTGCAAATGCGGGTACGAAGAACTCCTGGTCTCCCATGAATATCACAGACAGAATGCCGACGGTAATAAACAGAGGGAGTAGGATTCTGTACATGCTCAAACCGGCGACCTGCATCGCCATCAGCTCGTTTTGTTTGTTCATCTTCACCAGGACGAAACCAACCGCTATCAGCACTATTGCGGGAAATAACCTGATAATCATCATTGGCAGCAGCAGGCTGTAGTAGTTTAACGCCATGGAGAACGCCTGGTCCTCCAGGGCCAGGAGGTCGTCCATTTTCTGGAAGATGTCTACAATCAGGAATATGCCCAGCAGGATGAACGCTATAAGGCACAGCGCCGGGAGAAAGCTGCGTATGAGATATTTGTCGAGTTTAGTCATTCTAACGGGCCTTCTGGCCGGGTGTCTTGTCTTCCGTTCGCGTATCCTTCATGGTCTCCATGAGTTCTGCGGCGGTTCGCTTTAAGACCGGATGTAAGGACGCAGGCGAAATGTCAGCCAAGGGTTCAATGACAAAACGTCTAAGATGCATCATCGGATGAGGTATCTTCAGGTCTTTGTCTTCGATTATGCAATTATCGTAAAGTAGGATGTCAATGTCAATGGTGCGAGGAGCCCAGCGGCCTTCATTATTGCCCGAACCGGTTTTACGGCCCAGTTCCTTCTCTATTTTCCGGGTCACTCTCAGAAGTTCTTGAGGTGAAAGGCTGGTCTCGATGCACACGGCGGCGTTAATGAAGCGTGGTTGAGGGGGTCCACCCTGGGGCTCTGTCTCATAGTACGGGGATTCTTTCAGGACGGATATGTCGGGGTGTGCTCCCAGCTTTTTTATGCCGTCTTCCAACGTCTTTATTCTCTTTCCGAGGTTTGCTCCCAGACCCAGGTAGACTACGGCCATAGCTCTATGCCACCTCCAGGAAACTGTGTGAGCGGGGGCAGGCCCCGCAGTCGGGGCAATCGTCGGTAAAACAGTCCTCAGTGAGACTTCCCCGTGTGGACCTTGACTTCTCCAACGTCAGGAATTCATTCGTGACGCCGGTGCTTATGTGGCTCCAGGGAAGGATTTCTTCGATGCCTCTTTTACGGGTGAGATAGAATTCCATGTCCAGTCCTGCGTCTTCAAATGCGCTCTGCCACCTCTGGATGTCAAAGTGGTCTTCCCAGGCGTCGAACTTGCACCCCAGCTCCCAGGCCCTGTGGATGACCTTGCCTAATCTTCTGTCGCCCCTTGCCATTATCCCTTCGACCACGCTGCGTTCGGGGTTGTTAAATTTCAGCCTTATGCGGCGGTGTCTTATCCTGTCCCTCAGTCTCTCCTTTATGTTCCTGATTCTTTCAAGCGACACCATGGGTTCCCACTGGAACGGTGTATGGGCCTTCGGCACAAGGGGCGCGATGGTCAGATTGACGTTGGCGGGAGAGCCGTCCACCTCTTTCTTTATGTTTGACACTTTGTATGCCAGTTCTGCTATGGCGTCAACGTCTTCATCCTTTTCCCCCGGGAATCCCACCATGAAATAGAGCTTCACCATCCGCCACCCAAGCTCGTAGGCCCTCCTGACGCCGTTGTAGAGGTCGTCGTTCTTTATGTTTTTGTTGATCATCCGTTTCATCTCGGGCGTGGCGGCCTCGGGGGCAAGGGTAAGACTGGACTTGCGTACCGAGTTCAGGAACGGGGGTATGCGTTCCAGCATGTCTGAAACCCGGAGAGACGGGAGGGATATGTTCACCTTTCTTGAGTCGAATCTTCTCTGTAATTCTGAGAGGAGTTCTTCCAGCCACGGGTAGTCACTTATTGATAACGCCGCAAGTGATATTTCGTCCTGTCCGGTGTTCATGTAGCAGCTTTCAGCCTGGCTTACAAGTGTTTTTACCGTCCGAACCCGGGTGGGACGTTTTATCATACCGGCCTGGCAGAAGCGGCAGCCCTGGGTACAGCCCCTCATTACCTCCAGCGTAACCCTGTCGTGGACCGTTTTTATAAAGGGTACTATGGGATTCTCGGGGAAATAGGCCTTGTTCAGGTCGTCCACGGTGGCGCTGCGTATCGTTGCGGGTACCCAGGTCTCCGCAGGCTTTATTTCTTTTATCGTGCCGTCCGGAAGGTAGCTGACTTTGTAAAGACACGGTGCGTAGAGGCCCTGCTCGCCCTTTACCAGGGCGTGGATTGTTTCCCTTCTTGTCAGTGCCGGTATGAGACCTGAACCATTAATTTCCTTCAGCCGCGTCGCGAGGCGGGTGATTGTATCTTCGCCGTCTCCCAGCAGGAATATGTCTATAAAATCCGCAACGGGCTCAGGGGACATAGCGCCGGGGCCTCCGGCAATTACGATTGGGTCTTTGTCCCCGCGGTCTTTGCTAAAAAGGGGTATGCCCGCAAGGTCCAGCATGTTGAGCACGTTTGTATAGGACATCTCATACTGAAGCGAGAATCCCACTACGTCGAAGTCCCTGACCGGTCTGAAATTCTCCAGACTGAACAGGGGGACGTTATGGGTCCTCATGAGTGACTCCATGTCCGGCCAGGGCGCGAACACCCGTTCACAGGCCACGTCGTCTATAGAGTTGAGGAGGCCGTAGAGGAGCTGCAGGCCGAGATGCGACATGCCTATTTCATAGGTGTCGGGAAAGGCCAGGGCAAATGAAAGACGGGTTTCCCCCGGGTCTTTTACGATAGAATTCCATTCACCACCGATATATCTTCCCGGCGTCTCGACGTGTGGTAAAAGCTTCTCGGTGACTACGGTTCTTAAATTATTCATAAAAGGATTTTAAATAATAGCTTTACTGTTTATTATATGGAGACCGCTGAAAATGTCAGTTGTTTTGTTTCACGTTTATGCTACATTTTACCCGAAAACTTCTTTTTAAGAAGAGCAGTTTTTCCGCCCGGTGTCAAGTATTTGGTTTTTAGTGCGGGCCTGCGCGGGCCGTTTTCCTTACAACATCTGCCGGAAGCTTAGAATGAGGCTTAAAATAGAGGTACGATAATATGAGACCCCTGCATTTAATTGCGTCCGTAATAATCATCATTCCTTTGCTTACCTCAACTATAGCGTGTACCGGAGAGGCGAAAAAATCTGAGGGAGTGCCCGCTCCTTCAGAGACGCTTATCACACAGGCGGACGGAGGAAAGACCTTTAAGGTACGCAAAGGCGGCGAAATTACCATACGCCTCAAGGGCAACCGCACCACTGGCTATTCATGGGCGGTTGAAGAGGCGGACAAGAACGTGCTGGAACTCATAAAAGACGTTTACACCCCGGATCAACCCGTAATACCCGGCAGCGGCGGTGTGCGGACACTGACATTTAAGGCAGTGTCGGTGGACACCGTTCCCGTGCGGTTAAAATACTGGCGCCCCTGGGAGGGAAATTCCTCGGCCGTCAAGCGCTTCGGAGTCACCATCCAGGTAAGCGAATGATGGATTTGCCTGTTTGCGGGTTTTTGTCATTGCGAGGGGTGTAGCCCCGAAGCAATCTCACGTGCGTTCGAGAGATTGCTTCACTTCGCTCGCAATGACATGATGTAGTCCGGTGCTTCCAGACCCACTCTGCGGCACCCTCCATGTCGAGCAAGCTCGACCGCTACATAGTAGATTGTAGCGGCAGAGTTTACTCTACTTAAGACTGTCGCAGCAGAATTTATCCACCTCTTGCGGGCCTTCAGGTCTGTCCGATTGCGGACAGGTTTAAAAACCTGTCCCTACGGCAGACATTTGGGTAGGCACGAGGGCCTGCCCCTACAACTTAATTCAATCTCCCTGTCTTTTCCTCCACCGCCGCTACTATTGTACCGCTGTGGAGGAGACCGTAGACGGTCTCTATATCGTTGGACAGTATCCTGTCCACCTCCATGTGTGTGACGTGCTCCCTGATGAGGTTATATGCGGCGAGGGTGCCGCCTCCGGGCCTCAGGTTGGTGAACAGGTCGAGTGCCTGGGCCGCGCAGAGCAGTTCTATGGCTATGACGTATTCCGCGTTCTTTAGGACATCCCGGCACTTCCGGGCGGCGATGGTGCCCATGCTGACGTGGTCTTCCTTGTTGGCGGACGTGGGGATAGAATCCACGGTGGCCGGGTGCGAGAGGACCTTGTTCTCTGACACAAGTGCTGCGGCGGTGTACTGGGCCAGCATCAGGCCTGAGTTAAGGCCGGGATTTTTGGTAAGAAAGGCGGGCAGCCCGCTGAGCTGCGGGTTGACCAGCCGCTCTGTCCTGCGCTCTGATATATTGCCCAGTTCGGCGAGGCCTATAGTGAGGAAATCCATCGCAAGGCCAACAGGCTGGCCGTGGAAGTTGCCGCCGTTGAGTATCTCGCCCGTTTCATGGAATACCATAGGATTGTCTGTGGCCGAATTCATCTCCGTTTCGATTGTCTCTCTGGCATAGCTGAGTGCGTCTTTGGATGCCCCGTGGACCTGCGGGCTGCACCGTATCGTATAGGCGCTCTGCACCCGTTCAAAGTCCTTGTGTGATGTGGTGATGGCACTTCCGGCGGTTATCTTCCGGAGGTTCTCGGCGGATTGTGACTGGCCGGGATGGGGTCTCGCAAGATGGATTTTGGGGTTTAGTTCCATGTTTGAACCGCTGAGCACCTCAAGGGTCATAGCGGCCGCTATATCGGCGGCTTTCGCCAGATTACTGGAACCGTAGACGGCCAGCGCACCCAAGGCTGTCATCACCTGAGTGCCGTTAATGAGGGCAAGTCCTTCGCCTTCCTGAAGTTGCAATTTCGATATACCGGCCTTCCTCATGGCCTCCGCGCCGGACACACGTTCGTTATTGTAGACGGCTTCACCCTCGCCAATCATTACCAGCCCCATATGGGCCAGCGGCGCGAGGTCGCCGCTTGCGCCAACGGAACCCTTCTCCGGGATGACGGGGAGAACGCCCTTATTGGCCATCTCCACGAGTGTATTGACGGTGCCCGGCCGTATCCCGCTAAAGCCCTTGGCGAGGCTGTTTACGCGAAGGGCCATGATGGCCCGTGTCGTCTCCCGGTCAAACGGACGTCCCACGCCGGCGGAATGGCTCAGCAGGATATTTCGCTGTAAATCCTTTGTCTGGTCCTTGGATAGTATAACGCCCGCGAGGGCCCCGAACCCGGTTGTGACGCCGTAGACGGTCTTTTTATCCCTGAGCGCGTCCGTAATTACACTCCTTGCCTTCCCCATTTCATCAGCGGCGGATGGCGCCAGGGATATTTTTGTCTCATGTTTCGCAATATCCGCCAGCTCCGCGATGGTCAGGTGGTTACCGTCTAAGTTTATCTCGTTCATTACCATATTGTCTGTAGCGGCAGAGTTTACTCTGCGGCTGTTGCAGTGCCAAAGTTTACTCTGCTGGTATCGCTATGTAGGGGCAGGTCCCCGTGTCTGCCCAGAGAATAAAGGGTAATCATCCGTCTCAGTCGGACCAAAGTCGAGCAAGCTCGACCGCTACAAAATAAATTTGTTTTATTAACGACCGTAAAGGTTATTATCTACGTCTACCGGAAGCATCCCAGCATTATTGGTAGACAACTAGGTTTTACCTCGTTGCTTTGGGTGCCGCATGGTCATGCCGCGTTCAATCGCGGACAGGGACGAGCCCTGTCCCTACAAAAACAATTAACAATTTTGCGTAGGGACAGCTCGTGCCTGAGGCAGACCTACCTCTGGCGGGCTTTATGGTTGTCCGCAAACTCCGCAAACTTATCAGTTCTGGTAAATTAGAGTTTCAAGAGTTAGTTGCCTCGTAATCATTTATTTCTTGTCTTATTCGTTCAAACTGTTTTTTTAAATAAACAGGTATATGGTTTTCCAATCTATCGTAAGCATTACCAGAAAAGAGCCAAAACCTTTCGTAATGTTCAACGTTTGCTTTTAAAAATCCATCCAATCGTTCTTTGGGTGTGGGGTATCCCCACTCTTCTACTTGTAAAGTACACCAGTTTGCTAAATCGTCTATATGCAAAAGTGGGCCTATCGGGGATACAAAATATTTAATAGGCAGATTATTCTGTTTAGCGGAAGCATTGGCTTGTTCTATAGCATCTTTTAAATTTTGACGTGCTTCGCCTACTGATGGGTGTTCCCGTGGGAGTTTAAAAACAAAAGAACTATTCTTCTTAAGCTCTCTATATATTTTGTCAATTTGTTTTTTCCCCTTTATAGCCGCGGGCAGTAATCTGCCTCTTTCTATAGGTGTATCAAAAGCTTTAAGACATTTAAGTAACGCATTTAATATATTCTCTATCCTCTTTATATATTCTTGTTTTGTTATATTAAGCTGTGTCTTTTGAGACTTCTTTTCAATTTCTTCAGATTCTTTATATGCCTTTAAAACTACAACAAATATGGTGATTGGTATAATGCCCCATGTGAAAACCCATAGATGTTCAAATATGAAAGTTAAAATATTAATAAAATCGGTAGAATAGTTTGCTACGTACATCTGTGCAAATTGCATTATTCTATCTTTTAAAAGGTCTAAAATGAGCACTGGCACATAGTAAAGGCCATATCGCCATCTCTTGAGGAGCTGTTTCAGACATATTTTTGAGCGTGAATCCATGCGCCAACTCTACTAGGCCAAAAACAACTGTCAAGGGCAAAACGTGCGTCAAGTATATAAGCGTGCAAGAATCAAGCTGCCGTTAAGAAAGCAAAATAGGCCCATCAAACCAAAATCGTTAATTCCGCTCATTGAGAACATCCATTTCGTTTTTTAGCCTATTGCCTGATAACGTACCTTCTTTAGAAGGTCATTTAGCTGATTCCTCCACGATCGCGATTTCTTTTTTGGTCAGGCCGTAGAGTTCGTAGACCAGGTTGTCAATCTGCCTGTCCGTGGAGTCAATCTGGCGTTTGAGGACGGTCTTGTCGTGTTCCGTCTTCGCCTTTTGTAGTTTTTTGTTTAGGTCCAGCATCCTCTCCACCAAGCTTGCCGTTTTCTCCATCTCTCCGATTTCAACTTTTGGAATTATCAGTTGAGACTGTGCCCCCGGAGTTGCATGAACAAGTCCCCCCCCCAACGAGAAGTCAATAATCTGAGTTGCGAAGTAGAAGTTCTCCAATCGCGAGTTTACCATGCCCAAGATGAATTCTAGGGAGAGAGATGCATCCTGTTTGGCTCTTGTCAGGATGCCATGTGGTATTATGCAAACCAGGCTTTGTTCAACATAGTAACCCTTACTATCCAGAGTGGCTACCAACTGCATTTTTGATAGCATTGATCGCGACACGATCTTTTTTGCCTCGAACAGCTCCGGTTGGCGGGGGCTGTACATCTCCTTGGGAATGTACCTTATGAAACGCTTCGAGGGGGACATTGCATAACGACAGATTTCTCGCCCTTCCATATAGGGCTTCACGTTTTTAGCTCTCGGCTCAGTAGTGACCAACCGATCTTTTCCGCCCTGTCCTTTGCCCTTTGCGCAAGAACGCAGGCCAAAGGTTACATAACAGAGGTCATCTAGCCTCCAACTCTTTGCGCGAAGCTTATCACAGAGATCCTTAGCAGGTGAAAGCAGAGCGAGCTTTAGGCTGTGAAGGGGATTAGAACGAGCCGTTGCCTGAGGCCATTTGGAAGAGCTGGGATGGGTTAGTTCTTCGGGTTTCGCCGGACATAGGGTTTCGATTACAGAGTCCTCCTGCTTGTCCTTCTCACAGACGATCACACAATTCTTCACGATTGCGTTTTGGAAAACCTTAATATTTGATAAATCAGCGATAGTGGTAATCGAAGTTGCGGACAAGAGCAGTCGCCGCAAGCTTTCACAATTAGGCTGGTGGAGCGTCTGAATTGGGACAATGAACGAGATTCGTCCCTTCTCTGTTGCGAGCCGAATTGCCCTTTCAAAGAACAGCAGATACACATCCCAAACATGAATTGCACAAGTGTACTTTGATTCAAAATATGCGGCCTGATAGGGGGAAAGGTCCCTAAATACGCGGACCCTAATATACGGCGGATTGCCGATGACGGCGTCAAAGCCGCCGGATTTCATGATTTCGGGGAATTCGGCGTGCCAGTCAAAGGCGTTGATGCGGTACTGCTCGTCTGCATCTATATCCAAAAGGTTCATCTGCCGGTTGTCGTAAAAGTCGGGGCCGATGAGGGAGTTGCCACACTTTATGTTGTTGCCCAAATCGGGAAGTGCGCGTTCGTGAAACATCTTTAACTGTCTCGTCAGCGTCTCGCCGGATTCTCCCTCAAGCACCTTGAGGAGCAGAGACAACTTGGTCACCTCCACGGCCTGGGGGTCGATGTCAACGCCGTAGATGTTGTTGAGCAAAATCCGTTTGCGCTCGGCGGTGGTTAACTGCCACTCGCCACCCGCGGCCTGATACAGAACCTTTCTGTGCTTTTTCGGCCTGTCCTCCCCTACGTATTTGTCGCGGTGCCAGTCGAGCAGGTACTGATACGCCCCTATCAAGAATGACCCTGAGCCACACGCGGGGTCCAAGATTCTCAACTTGCTCACACCGCCGCGCGGGCCGGGCTTTTTGGCGTCGAGCAGTTTGCCGACGGTGTTCTTGACGATGTAGTCCACGATATATATGGGTGTGTAGTAAACACCCCCCGCCTTCTTGACCTCAGGCTTATAATCGATGGAGGCACGGTGGCCGGAGGTGAGGCTAATGACCTTGCCTAAGAACTGTTCATAGACCTGACCGAGTATATCGGCAGATAGTACTGAAAACTCGTAGGGGCTTTCGGGGTAGTAGAGGCTTTTGAAGATTTTTTGCAGGACCTTGTCGTCTATCTTAAGTCCGGGGGTCAGTTCATCCGGCGGTGTTGGACGGTCCTTTTCTTTATTGAAGTGGAATATGCCGGAGTTATACCGTGCGTCCGCGTCCCGGAAGAGTTTGCATAAACGCTGATAGACCTGGGTTCCGTTCTGCAGGGCCATGAGACGGCCATACTCCTCAATCCTCCGGTCTTCACATATTCGCAAGAAAATAATCCGGTCGATAGTGCTCTGTACGGAGACGTTCAGTTCTCGCTGGGTGAGCTTTGAATTCCGCAGGGCTATATTGCGGGCGAGCATGTCGCGCCATAACTCAACCTCTTTGAGGAATGCCTCATCCACGCTGGCCGTACCCCTTTTAGCCTTATGGGATTCGGCATATTTGTCGAAAGAACCCTTGAGTACGGCATCTTTGGAAAATACGGATGCGATCTCATCCCAGCGGTCAGCGTATTCCTTGTAGTTAAAATAGAGGGTGCGGGCGGTTGATGCCTTATCGGTCTTGACGGGTTTTACGCGGCAGTCATAGACCGCAAATTCCTCGAAGTCGGTGAGTATGCTCAGGGGAAGCTTTGCGGACCATGCGTAGCGGCGGAGTTGAAAGGCCGGGTCGGTATCGTCCTTGATACTTATTGCGGGTTTCTTGGCCTCGAGGAAGAACTTGCGTGTGCCACCGATACGGAAACAGTAGTCCGGGGCCTTCACAAACCCGCCTATTTTGATTGCGTCTTCGTGGATGACGTCTTTGTATGCCTCAGCCAGGCCATCTTCGTTGTCCATGTCCCAGCCGAGCAGTTTAAACAGAGGGTCGATAAATTCTTTCCGGACCTGTGCTTCGTTATAATGGCCGGTTTTGTAGGCATCGAAATTGCGCTCGAATTTTTCGACCAGGCTCAAGAGCTTACGCGGTGCAGCCATTTCCCCCCTCAGATAGACGGTTTACGCTACGTAGGCGTGTATATTATTGATTTATATGCAGGCTTGCAAGGTAAAGTTTTGTGGGCTTCCTACTGGACAGTTGTCTTGGCCGAACTTGATATCTCCTTGAGGGCTGAGAGTAATTGTACTATATCGTCTTTGGTATTGAAATAGCCGGGGCTTATGCGCACGGCACCCTGGGGGAATGACCCTATATACCTGTGTATAAACGGCGCGCAGTGGAGCCCGGAGCGGGCGGCGATGCCGTAGGTCTCGTCCAGGATGCCGCCGGTCACGGACGGTTCAAGATTTTTGATATTCAGGGCGGCGATGGGCAGCCTGTCTTTACTCCCTCCGGGCCCGTACAGGATAAACCCGTCGTTCCCCTCAAGGCCGTTGAGGATTTGTGTCAAAAGCTCCTGCCCGTGACGCATTATATTGTCGATACCCGTTTCCCCGATAAATTCGACGCCTGCCTTTAGTCCCACTATGCCCAGGAAGTTTGGCGTACCACCTTCCAGCCTGAACGGCAATTCCCCCGGATGTATGGGTGATTCCGAATCAAAGCCCGTTCCTCCCTCTCTCCACGCCGAGATTTCCACCCTCTCCCCGACATACAGTCCACCCGTGCCCGGCGGGCCGAGAAGCCCTTTATGCCCGGTGAAGGCCAGGAGGTCTACGGCATCGTCCGCTACGTTAATGGGCCAGACACCCGCCGACTGTGCGGCATCTATCATGACGATAAGCCCCTTCTCTCTGGCCAGCCTGCCGATTGCTTTTATGGGCTGTATGGTCCCAAGGACGTTCGAGGCATGTGTTATTACGATGAGCCGTGTTTGCGGGAGTATGGCCTCTTTGACGGCACCGGGATCGATAACACCTTCCGCTGAGGCCTCCACCCTCGTTACGGATATAATCCCTCTTTTCTCCAGACCGTACAGGGGTCTCGTGACCGAATTGTGCTCCAGGTTGGAGGTGATGACATGGTCGCCCTCCTTTAGGAGACCTTTGAGGGCCATGTTGATGGCGTCTGTGGCGTTAAGCGTGAACACGAGCCTCTCCGGCTCTTTCACGCCAAAGAGGTCGGCCAGGAGCTTTCGCGCCCCTTCCACCTCGCGTTCGGCCTCCATGGAAAGCCTGTAACCCGCCCTGCCGGGGTTTGCGGCCCTGTGGCGAAAAAACTCGTCAGTCGCGAGGTATACCTGCTCCGGTTTCGGGAAACTCGTGGCCGCGTTGTCGAGGTATATCATGCCGGTGTGTCCTTACATACCAATATATTTGGAGTAAAGGTCCTTTGCCAGTGCAGGTTCTTTTGTGCCCTGGATAATCGCCCTGCCGTCGGGGAATACGGCTATAGCGATGTCCTTGTGCCGTAATCTGAATCTGAGGAGGAACGGGTTTTGTGTTACTTCGCCAAGTTCACCGAGACCGTTCAGGCGTGACGCCAGTTCTTCAAGCTTGACCCTCATGCCGTTCGGGGGGACTATCTGTACGGCATTGTTGCCGCATAGGGTGGTAGTCATTACGCCTGAGCGTACGTGGAGGAAGTCATATCTGCCCAGCCCGCAGGCGGGACATTCGTCCTGCCTGGCGTCTGAGAGGTCCAGTCTCTGCAGCGTCCATGTCCATGTGTCCACTTTCAGCAGGTCTTTTATCAGGGATTCCCGGTGGCCGGTTAATATCTTGAGGGCCTCGTTGGCCTGGATGGAACTTATGAGTTGAGCGGTTGGGCCCAGGATGCCGGCCGTCTCACAGGTAGGGGTGGTGCCGACAGGGGGTCTGGACTCAAGGAGACATCTCAGGCACGGTGTTTCTCCCGGTATGATATTAATCAGCATCCCCTGGCTTCCAACGCACGCGGCGTAGACCCAGGGCGTGCGCGTCTTGACGGCGTAGTCGTTTATGAGGTACCGGGTCTCAAAATTGTCCGTACAGTCAAGGATAACGTCGGCGCCCGCGGCAAGGGTCTCTATGTTGGAGGGGTTTGCGTCGGCAACCACTCCTTCAATCTTTATAGAGGAGTTTATCCTACCTAAACTCTTTTCTGCCAGCGCTGCCTTTGGGAGGCCCGTTTTCAGGTCTTCTTCGTCGAACAGGGATTGCCTCTGCAGGTTTGTTTCCTCAAGGAAGTCCCTGTCAACGATTCTAAGCCGTCCCACCCCGGCCCTTGCCAGCGTACCGGCCGATGCGCTGCCGGTGGCGCCGCAGCCAATTACCAGGGCGCAGCTCCTCGAAAGCCTTTTTTGGCCTTCCACGCCGATGGGCTGGAAGAGGATCTGACGTGAATATCTATTTATCAAAAATTCTTCTTCCATGTTTAGTGTGGCGGGCCGGTGGTGAGAGATTGGGGAAGGATGCGTGTTCCTGGGAGGAAAAGGCCAAGGGCTGACGGATAGCCCTTAGCCTAATTCAAAAGAGCTCTCACAGGTCTGGTCGCCGTGTGCGACGCACTTTCTTCTGGAGTGCTTGATGGAAGAATTCATGCCGTTTCCAAAGCCCGATGTCCAGGATATCAGGATGTCGCATACGGCCTTGGCAGGTGCGTTAACGGCCTCCCAATACTTGCCGTGAATGCAGGTAGTGTGGTCCCAGACGATTTTCTTCTCCGTCTCATCCATTACCTGCGCGCCTCTGTCGCACGGCATACCATCGCAGTAATTGTCGAGTAAGAGCTCAAAGGCCTTCCCCGGTGTTTTATCGTCGCCACCCAGTCCCTTCTCCTCCGCGGCCTTTTGGCCGCAGCTCTGGCCGCATTTATACGCGGCCTGAGACGCCACGTCCTTGGCCTCGTCACCGTATTTATTGTAAAAGGCGGTGATAACGGCCGCTTCGCGGGTCTCCACGTTATCTATCAGTCCTTGTATTCCGGAATGGATGGGCTGGTCTTCCAGTATCTCCTCCAGGGGCTTGTCATCGTTATGCGATTCAGGGTAAGTTTTGTAGACGTCTGCCAGTAAGGCATCGGCGTCCGGCCCGTACTTGTCTTTTAGACCCTGAACGATGGCCTTCTCCCTGGCCTCGGAGACTTTGATCTTCTTGTGCATCCAGTGATGGATGGGTCCCAGAACTAAACTCATGTGTCTTTTACTCCTTTCGCCGGTGTTTTGGCGAGAGGCCTACACGGCCTCCACGCACTCCACCTCCGGTATCTCTTCTTTTAATCTGGCCTCGACGCCCATCTTGAGCGTTACTAATGCACTGGGACAGGTTCCACAGGCTCCCATCAGCTTTACCTTTACCACGTTGTCTTCTATGCCGACAAAATCTATATCACCGCCGTCAGCCTGCAGTGCAGGTCTTATCTCTTCGAGAACTTGTTTTACTTTTTCGGTATCAATCATGGGGAAAACTCCTCCGGACAGTTCGCGGTTTACAAAAGAGAAAACAGTTTAACTGATACTAAGCATGGCTTACGGGGCCACTAGTTTTTCGCTGCCTTTTCGATGGCCTCATTAAGCTCCTTCACGATTATTTCAGGGTCCATGTTGTGCATCATGGCCCCGAAGGCAATGTCTTCCATCTTGGAGCCGGGACAGGTGAAGCAGCCCGAACCAAAGTATTTCTTAAACACTTCTTCGGTTTCCGGGTAGTTGTTGATGACATCACCCAGACTAGACTTTTTCGTAATAGGGGGTTTGTCCATATTGTAATCAGTCTCCTTTTAAAACCCGTCAGTCAGTTTCTGGGGCCGGCCTGATGCTGGCAAGGATGTTGACCACGAAAAGGCCGGTACCTAGCACGGACAAAAGTGCAAACACTCCGGTCAGAAGCTGTGAATAACCCCAGAGGCCGACGAGACCCAACAAACCTATATTGGCAAGCCAGAAATGGTACGCCATGAACTGCGGATAGGCCACGGGGTTCCCGCTGAACCGGGGCAGGATATGGTATCCAACACCGTATATCATCATTGACACCCATCCGAGAAGGTTCAGGTGTGAATGCGCAAATCTCAGATGCACATCGTCCTCAAGCCCAAAAAACGCCATTAAAAGTCCCAAACAAGTACCTATAAAGAGATATATAACGCTAGCAGCGACAAAATTTCTTGCTACTGGATCCACTAGTTCTCCTCCTGGGTTGCTTTCGGGGCAGATAACTAATGAAACGCCGCTATGGCCGTTCGTCTGCCAGTGTACAATCATTTAACCCTATTCAGAATCGATGTATTTGTCAATATAAAAATAAAACCAGCTCGTGGAGTATACAGGCATGAACGGCCGTTTTTAACGTTTGGCCTTTTGTTTTAAAACAAAAAGGTTTTGGGTTCTTTGGCTTCGTTCGGGACGACACAGGGTAAACAGGGCGGTTTCCGCTCGCGGACGCAATAAAATTATGTTGATTCAAGACATTTTTTTAATTAGACTTAATTTCTGCTGTTATTATTACCATAACCTGGTTACTACCATGAACCTAGGGGTGTTATACAACCCTTTTACAATAGTAGCGCTTCTGTACCTCCTCTCCGGCGTCTGGGAGATAGGCCGCCTTACAAGACCCGACAGGTACAGCAAGCAATGGGCCGAGGGTCTGCCCATCGCCGCGTTTCTGCTGCATACCGTCCTCATTATCTTCCTTACGGCAAAGGCCGGCAATCTACCCACGGCCAATCTCCACCAATCCGTCATCTTAATGATATGGTGTGTGGTCGGGGTGTTTATGGCGGTGGAGTATGTATACAAAGTGCCCTCGATGGGGGCCTTCTTGTTCCCCTTTGTGACGGTCTTGAGTGTCTGCGCAATAGTCCTGCAGGGGTATCCCCTTGTTGCGTCGCCAAATCTCAGCAGGTTCTGGCTGGTCGCCCATATCATCCCTATGTTTATGGGTTACGCGGCCTTTACCCTTACCTTTATCTTCAGCGTCATGTATCTGACCCAGCAGAGGCAGTTGAAGCACAAGTTCTTCGGGCCGGTGTTTCACGGTCTGCCTTCGCTT
Source organism: Candidatus Bathyanammoxibius amoris (assembly GCA_024451685.1). NCBI lineage: Bacteria > Pseudomonadati > Planctomycetota > Candidatus Brocadiia > Candidatus Brocadiales > Candidatus Bathyanammoxibiaceae > Candidatus Bathyanammoxibius > Candidatus Bathyanammoxibius amoris. Next base: position 117,257 of record JAMXCW010000005.1, read on the forward strand.
GAAAGACTGGACAACATGATGTGGAAGACGCTCACCCTGGGTTTCCCTTTGCTTACCGTGGGGTTGGTGCTCGGGGCCTTCTGGATGAGGTATTCTAATGTCCTTGGGCCGCAGTGGTATCTCGACTCCAAGGTGGTGATGGGGTTGGTGACCTGGCTCTTTTACGCGGCCCTGTTACACCTTAGAGTCGGCGTTTCCATGCACGGCAACAAGGTGGCCGGTCTTACCATTGCTGCGTTTATACTGGTGCTTTTTACGTTCCTGGGCACGTTTATTCTGGGAGCCAAGCACGGCTATCAAAGGGTTTCAGGCGATGACTCGCGGATTATCTTGGAACAATTTGAGGGTAAACGATGAATTTGCTGGTCGTTGGGCTAAACCATAAGAAAGCGCCAATCGACGTAAGGGAACAGCTGGCCTTCAGCCCGTCCAGGGTCACTGAGGCCCTTGAAATATTGCATAATAAATATCCTTCCTGTGAGGCAGTGATACTCTCGACCTGTAACAGGGTTGAGTTATACGTCTGCTCCCCGGACGGTTCTCTGGATGAAAAGGCCGTGTTGGGTTTTCTGTCTGAATTTCACGGCATAGATACGGATAAGTTCAGGGACTATATGTACTGTTACGACGGTGCCGATCTTGTAAAGCATCTCTTTCACGTCTCTTCAAGCCTCGATTCCATGGTGGTGGGCGAGTCACAGATACTTAGCCAGGTGAAAGAGGCCTACATGGCGGCGACCTCGTGTGAAGTTGTAGGAAAGACCACGCATCGGCTCTTCCAGCAGGCCATCGCCGTTGGCAAGGACATCCGTTCCAATAGCTGCATCTCTCAGGGGAGGGTCTCGATAAGTTCCGTAGCGGTGGAGTTTGCGGAAAAAATCTTCCAGGACTTCTCCGATAAAACCATATTCATCATAGGCGCGGGAGAGATGGCGGAACTTGTGCTCAAGTCACTTGTGGATCAGGGTACGAGGACGGTCATGGTATCTAACAGGAATTACGACAGGGCGGTTGGCCTTGCCGGTGAATATGGAGGCAGTGCGGTACGCTTTGACGACCTGGCGAAGGAATTAAGTAAGGCGGACATAGTAATAAGCTCTACCGCCGCGCCCCACTACGTGCTTCACCCTGACCACGTGAGAAAGGCTATGACCTTGCGCAAAGGCAACCCCATGTTCTTTGTGGACATTGCCGTGCCGAGGGATATAAACCCGGAGGTCGGAAGACTGGACAATGTCTACCTCTACAATATCGACGACCTGCAATCCGTGGTGGAGAGGAACGTGGATGACAGGGGGAGAGAGATGGAGAAGTGTACTGCGATGGTGGAAGAAGAGGTAGACCGGTTCATTGCCTGGCTGGAAGAGATGAAAATAGGCCCCGCGATTGCAAACCTAAGGGAACACTTCCACACGGTCGGCAAGGAAGAGCTGAACAGGCTGAGAACAAAACTTGGAGATGTAGATGACGACCAGTGGCGCGAGGTGGTCTACACAATGGAGAGGACGCTGAATAAGCTCTTGCACGAGCCGGCTAAGGTGGGCAAGCAGGAGGCCAAGAACGGCGGCGGGCACAGGTACGTGGAAACCATCAAGAAGCTCTTCGGTATACGCCACCCGGACCAAACCAGTCCGACGGCAGGGCAACGTTATGATAATGACAGGTAGATAGGCCACCCCTTTCCAAAACACCACAATAGGCTACACAAGCCTGCGGACGTCCAACGCATTTCCAGCCGTCCAGCCGCAAGAATTTCTTGTCATGGTCTCCGGATGCGGGCCAGCCTGCATGCTTTAAAAGGTTTGACACAAACACAATGACTGTGATACTATTTTTTAGGGATTAAAGGGGCGTTTTACACGCTATCGATATGCTGCTAACCCTACTTATTCAGAAGAAGCTGTCGACATGAAGGGCCTGTTTCTAGCGATGTGCCTGATACTTGCGACGTTATCTGGCGGGTGCATATCCGCGCAGCAGAGCACGGGTGTGGGGACTATGGCGGGCGGCGGCATCGGCGCCGGGATCGGGATGGCGTTTGGCAATCCGGCGCTTGGCGCGCTGATTGGCGCGGGCATCGGCGCCCTTGGAGGCGCGCTGGCACAAGACCACATTGAAAAAAAGAGGATGAAGAAGGAGACCGAAGAGCTGGAAAAGCAGTTGATGGAGGGGAGGGAAGCACAGGCGAAAGCGTCCCCGGATAAAGCATCAGCCTCCGACGGAAAGACATTTGTCGAAGGGCATTACGAACACGAGATGAAAAAGAAATGGGTTGATACCTCTAAAAAGGAACGTGTCTGGGTGGAAGAGAAGATGGAAGGGGAGCGCCGGGTCGAGGGGCATTATGAGGAGAGGGTGGTGACCTCCGGATACTGGGACATGTATGAAGAGGAAACCTGGGTCCCCGACCATTATGAATAATAACGAGGAGACTGGATGCCGGGTGTAGACAAGCTGAAGCTGTATTTGCAGCTGGACAAGGCCAAGCGAAGGCACAATATGTTTTGCCTGGAGAAGGCCGCTATCAATATCGTGGTGGTGGCCCTGGCCCTGGCGCTGACTGCGGTTATAATCGGGAAGTTCCTTGGGGGTGGGTTCCATTTCTATTTACTGTTCCTGCTGCCTTTTTTTGTATTTGTCGCCATAGCGCTGACGGGGCTGCAGTCCAGTTGGATTAGCTTAACCCGCACGGCCTACTTTATAGACAAGCGCTTGAACCTCAAGGCGCGTCTGATTACTGCACTTGATTGTGCCAAAAACCCGAACCCCCCGAAATATTCCGACGTGCTTATAGCCGATGCTATAGAACAACTCGGCGATAAACAGATGAAGAAGGCCATGCCCCACAGGCTGCCGAAGACGCTCTGGATATTGATTCTGCTCGCGATAGCCCTGCCCCTGGTACTGTTCCTGGTCCCCAACCTTCATAGAGATAGATTGCTGACGGCTTATAAAGAGTCCGAGCCTCACAGGTTGTTTAACGTTACTGGATACGAGTTGATGGAGACACCGGCAGGTGAAGAACGTGCCGACACCGTGTCGGCTGTTGAAGAAAAAAAGAAGGATGATAAAAAAGAGAGCGGAAAAGAGAAGGAGGCCGAGAAGGATAAGAAAATAGCCGGCAGGTCTCCATCTGATACGTCTACGCCGAAAGGTGCGAGGCGTAATTTGACCGGCGGTTCGTCCAGGGACAAGAAGAAGGCCGCAGAAGCGAGGGCATCAAGCAAGATGCAACAGGAGGCAAGAAAAGAAATAAAGAAAGAGATGAGCTCAATAGCCAAACTGCTGGCGAAATTGATGCCGCCACCATCCGACGCCCAGGGACAGCCGCCGCTTCCCATACCTGGACTACCCAGTTCCGGCGGTTCTGGAGGACAGAAGGAAGGAACCGAGGGGAAGCAGGGCTCCTCTTCCAGTGAACAGCAGCAAGGCAAGGGAGAGTCTTCCGAGACTGCGGGAAAGGGCAGTGACACCCAAAAACAGCAGGACGCCTCGGGAGGGGCCGAGTCCGGCAGTTCCACGGCTGCCGCCGGGTCCGCAGGTCAAGATGCGGATCGAGAGAAAGGCACATCAACGTCCTCAACGTCCTCCTCCGGCGGGGAAGGCGATAGCGATCAACAGCAGCAACAGCAACAGACGGCTTCCTCTGGCGGGTCCGGTACCGGCAGCTCCGGCAGGCAAGAGAGTCAGGGTGGAGAAGGAAAGGAACAGAAGGGTCCGGCAGGTTCCGGCAGTGGTTCTCAGGACAAACAACCTGAGGATAAGATGGCCGGGGGAGATACCTCCAAGGAGGGCGAATCGAAACAAGGGGATTCAGAAGGCGAAGGTTCTAAGTCAAAATCCCAGTCGCTTGCCTCAAAGGTCAGAAATAAGTTAAGGCCCCCGATGCCATCCATAGACATTAGCCCAACGCCCCAGAAGCAGCAGCAGGGGGGCGGACAGGGCGGTAAGGATAAGAAGGGTACGGGCGGAGGTGGTAGCGAGTCAGGAGAGAAGGACAGCTCTGGGACGGGCTCGCAGGAAAAAAGTATGGCTCAGGCAGGAGGTACTAAGGGCACACAGGAGACCCGGGAAACTCAGGGGTCTTCACAAACCGAGGGCAGCACAGGTGAGCAAAAAGGAGGCTCTCAGCAGCAAAAAGAGGGCTCCACAGGGACTGGAAGTAGATCCGTAGCTCAGGCCCCCGGCGCAAGGGGGAAAAAGGCGGGCGAAGCCGGTACGGGCGGCGACAGTGCTGAGGGCGGCGGCGGTTCTGAAGGGGATTCTCAGTCAAAAGGTAGTGCCGGCGGAGCTTCAGGCAAACAGGGTGAACAAGGAGGGTCTGCGACCCAGACGGCTGGTGCCGAAGGCGGCGGCGCAGGTAAAAGTGCTGGCCAAGAGGCGGGTAAAGAGGGAGATAAAGGTGGAGGCAAGGACGCAGGGGGAAAATTGGCGGATAAAGGCCGGGAAGGCGGTAAGGGTGGCAGTGGCAGTGAGAGTGGTGAAACGTCTGGGGCCGCCGGTGGTGACAGTGCGGGTTCAGGTTCAAAGGGCGGTGCGTCATCATCACAGGACAAAGAACGTCTGGCCAGGGGGGGAGAATCCGAGGGCAAAGGCGCCAGTGGTGAGAAGAAAGAAGGGGCCGGTGGTGACAGCACGGGTTCAGGTTCAAGGAACGGTGCGTCATCATCACAAAACAAAGAACGTCTGGCCAGAGGGGAAAAATCCGAGGGCAAAGGCGCCAGTGGTGAGAAGAAAGAAGGGGCCGGTGGCAGCGGCGGAGAAGCAGAGGGTTCCAAGAAGGTAGCCAGTGCTGGAGAGGCATCCAAGAAGAAACCTGACAGGGGCGGTCAAGAAGCGGGAGGCAGTTCCGGGACAGAAGAAGGCCGGAGTGAAGCTGGCAAGAGTGGCGAACAAGGCACATCGAAATCAGGGGATGATAAGGTAGCCCGTGGCACCGGGAAGGAGAGCGGGACAGAGAAGGGTAAGGGGGGCAAGAAAAGCGCAGGTAAAGAGCCTGATGATGGGACAAATAGCGGCGGCGGTATGCCTAAGGGACAGAAGCTTTCAAAAGGAGACTCTGGTTCCAAAGGTGGTGGCGGGGCCGGTAAAGGTAAGGGCGGTCAGGAAGGGTCTTCGCAGGCAGGTGGCAAAAAGGCGGGCCAGGCTGCTGGAAGTAAAGGGGGGTCTGGTAGCGGCAGCAAGGGTGCGGGCGCGCAGGCCGGAAGCGGCGAAGCAAAGGGCGGCGCCGGCGAATCCAAGCAGCTTGCGACCAGTGACTCTGGTTCCAAAGGTGGTGGCGGTGCCGGTAAAGGCGGCAAGAGTGGCAAAGGTCAGGAACAGGGAGGGAGCCGCTTGGCGTCCGCCGGTAAAAGGACAGGACCCATAAGACCGGGCAGGTCAACCGGCGATACCGGGGAGTCGGGGGGGCGCAGAGGAGATATGGCGACCGGAGGCCGGGGTTCCATGGGACCCGAAGGCACAACGGATAAGTCGGTGGCCGTACATCAACTTAAAAAAGAGATACGGCGTACCGCGAAAAATATATCTTACGACCTTGAGAGATTGGACAGGATTGCGCGCGCAAATACGCGGCAGCCCCGCCCCGGCAGCAGACAGCAGCAGAGCGGCTCTGGCGAGCAGTCCTTTAAGAAAGGGTCCGGTTCGGAACAGGGCCCGGAAGATACAGGGAGACAAGACGAGGGTGACATCAGGGAGTTGTCCCGGCAGCCAGGCGATAAGTCAGGCCAAAAGGCCGGAAGCAACGCGGGCGGTGCCAAACCCGGTGCCATCCCCTCCGCGGGTGAGACAGGCGGCGGCGGCGGCGGGGGAGAGGAGGCACAAACTGGAGAGGATATGATGGGTGGCAGGACCGGGGGGAGCCGGCCCGGGACCATCCTGTATTCAGACGAGGAGGAAAATATGGACGTCACCCCCGGCAAGACCTATGATTTACGAATCAGGGGTGACAATACTGAAGCCGGTGAAGACCGGGATGTGGAGTCTGCGGGGACAGAAGTGATAGAAAGACGAGATGTATTCAAAAAGTATGCTCCCACCGTGGGGGTCGACGAAAACGCTGCCTTGAGCGACGAACAGGCCGAGGATGATGCCGTAAGGAAGGTGCATATACCCGTGGAGTATGAGTCTATAATAAAAAATATCTACACCGAGGAGAAGTAACGGTAATGAGCGCGCGCACTGCATCAGTAAGAATGACAAAGGCAACAACGGATACGACTGACGAGGTAAAGGCCTTCAGCAAGAATTTCCGGGCCATGATGGATGAGATTGGCAGGGTTATTGTCGGTAACAAGGAACTCATTCGAGACATCCTGATTGCCTTTTTCTGCGGGGGCCATGTGCTTATAGAAGGTCTTCCGGGACTGGGCAAGACCCTGCTCGTAAAATCTCTCAGCAAGGCCCTGGGTTTTGAGTTCAAAAGGATACAGTTTACCCCGGACCTTATGCCAGCCGACATAATAGGGACACAGCTGGTGGTTGAGGGAGAAGACGGCAGAAAGGTGTTCAAATTTTCGAAGGGCCCTATTTTTGGGAACATAATACTGGCGGACGAGATAAACCGATCCACACCCAAGACCCAGTCGGCCCTCCTGGAGGCCATGGGGGAACATCAGGTTACCGTTGCCGGCAAAACCAGCGTCCTGGAGGAGCCGTTCTTCGTGCTTGCGACGCAGAACCCAATTGAGATGGAAGGCACGTATCCCCTCCCGGAGGCACAGATGGACAGGTTCTTTTTTAAACTGAACGTGCAATATCCGAGCTACGAAGAACTCAAGAGCATCCTTAACCAGACCACCAGGAGTGAAAGTTATGAAGTCGAAAGGGTGTTCACGGAAGACAAGGCCCTGGACAAGGTGCTGCAGATGCGGCGGCTGGTTAGAGACGTGATTATATCCTCGGAGGTTCAGGATTATATAGTAAACATTGTTATGGCCACACAGCCGGATAGTAATCATAATGCGGACGTTTTGAGTAGTGAGATGTGTGAATATGCGAGACGGTACATAAGTTACGGCACGAGTCCAAGGGGCGGGCAAGCCATAGTTCTGGCAGCTAAGACAGCCGCATTGTTAGACGGCAGGATAAACGTAAGCTTTGAGGACGTTGACAAGGTTGTCGTCGCAGCTCTGAACCACAGGATACTCTTGAATTTCGAGGCCGAAGCGGACAAGATTGGAACCCGTGACATTATTCAAAAGGTAATGGATGAGCTAAGGCCCGGGGAATAGTTGTTATGCTAAGGGATATTTTTACGCCCGGCTTCCTGCGCAGACTGGAATGTCTGAAGATCGACGTGAAGAGGGTCCACCTGTCGACCAGAAAGGGCGGCTACGAGTCGGTAAACAAAAAGGGTACCAGTCTCGAGTTCGCCGAATACCAGGAATATAATCCGGGTGACGACTTCAGGTACATAGATTGGAATCTCTACGGCAGGCTGGACAAGCTGCTTGTAAAGACGTTCAAAGAGGAGGTGGAACTCTCGGTCCACATACTCCTGGACGTCAGTCTTTCCATGCTTTACCCCGAGACCGACAAGAAGCTTGAGTACTCAAAAAAAATCGCTCTCGTCATGGCCTATATAGGTCTCTCCAGCCAGAACAGCGTAAGGGTGGCGGTCGTCAACACCCTGTCGCCGGGACCCGCCAGCCGGTACACTTTACAAACCCCTTTCTTCCAGAGGTTGAACGGAATCTTCAGGATAAAAGACTTTTTGGACGGGGTTGAAATCGGCGGTGAGGCGGATATTGAAGGCTTTATGTCCAGATATATATATGAGAACAAAGGCAGGGGGGGGTCTGTTATTATAATATCCGATTTTATGGTCCCGCCGGCCTCCTACAAGAGGGGTATTGATATCCTGAGATTTAAGAACTACGACATAAAGGTAATCCAGGTGCTGGGGGCTGAAGAGCTTGACCCGTTCAAGAACATCAGGAGCGGGGAAATTGTGGACGTAGAGACAAAAGAACGCAGGGTGGTAAAGGTTACCGGTTCACTTAAGAAAGGGTACCACAAACTTCTTAATGAACACAATCAGGAACTCAGCAATTACTGCAGGACAAACAGGATGGCCTACACACTGGCCAGGACTGACATGGGAATTGAGGGCCTCATCCTGAAGGAATTTCCCAGGATGGGGTTTGTCAGGTGACGGCTTAAAATGGGTATTCTGAACCCTCTTGCTCTTGTCTATCTGCCTTTGATAGGTCTCCTGGTGCTAATGTATCTGTTTCGCAAGAAACATAAGACCGTCCTCGTGCCGAGCTTTATACCGTGGAGGGGTCTGAGGCAGGACCATTTCAGGACGAAGGCATTTCTGGTCGACGCACTTTTTTTCTTACAACTTATAGCCCTTTTGCTCCTCATATTCTTCCTGATGCGCCCGTATCTCCCATCTGTCAGCAGCGGCGTAATAGGGAGGGACATCATCGTCCTGATAGATACCTCTGCCAGCATGCAGACGCTTGAAGGCGGCCAGACCCGTTTTCAACTGGCCCGGGAGGAGGCGCTAAACCTGGTCGACGAGATGGGTGTTGGTGACAAGATGCAGATAATCGCCATGCACACAAGACCACGCATAGTGAATAAAATGTCCGGCAATAAAGACGAGCTGCGTGAACTTATCAGCGGACTCGAACCCCTTGACACGAGCACCAACCTCGAAGAGGCCCTGAGTCTGGGAATCTCCCTCTTGAGGCACTCAGGTAACGGGGAGATGCATGTCCTTACTGATACGGAAGACCCGGGCCAACTGGACAGTAATGTGAGGTACGTGAACCTTGGCGGGCCGCCTAAAGACAATGTTGCAATAACGGGTCTGGACGTGTACCAGGACATGTTTAAGGAATACAGGGAAAGGGAGGCCTACATTTCCGTGGGAAATTTCTCGGATAAACCAAAGAGGGTTATCCTCAAATCATATCTCGAACATACGCCTATGACGGAACAGGTCGTGGAACTTCTGCCCCGCGAGGAAAAGGTTATAAGGATCCGGGACATTGTGGGGCCGGGTCTTTTGAAGGTGGAGCTGACCCCTGACGATGCGCTTGGTGTTGACAACAGTGCCTATGCCATTATTAAGCATAAAAAGACGCTGAACGCCCTGGTAGTGACGGAGGAACGGCTGTTTATTGAGGAAATAAAAAAGATAGAGAATGCCACCGCGCAGGTCAAGTTTTCCGTTGTACCACCGGCCTCCTATAAGCCGGAGATGGTTAAGGACTACGACATCATGATATTTCACCAGTTTGTCCCGAAGGAGCGGCCTGACGCAAACGCACTTTTCATTTTTCCTCCTAAAGACAACAATCTGTTTCCCGTAGAAGGTTGGACGCGGGGCGCAAGCTTCATTGACTGGGATACCTCAAGCCCTGTGCTCAGGCACCTTGACTACATGGAAGAACTCTGGGCCTACAAGGCCCTTCACCTGAAACCCGATGAGCACCTGAAACCGTTCATAATGGCAGCGGGCACGGAAGAGGATTTTCCGCTGGCCCTTGTGGGGACCGTGGACGGCGACAGGGTGGTGGTTCTGGGCTTCGATGTGGCTGATTTCAATCTGTCAAAGGCGAAGAACATGCCGATACTTATAATGCTCTTGAATATAATTCAATGGCTGAATCCGTATGGCGCGGATACTTATCAGATAAAGACCGGTGAACCCTTCACGGTAGACCTGAAAGGCTGGCAGGGGGCGGAAAAGATTACACTGTTAACCCCGGAGGGAGAGACGGTTGAGATGGATGCTGCGGGCGATGAGGTCGTAATTACTGACACCTACCAGAGCGGGATGTACGCGCTGAGGAAGGGTGAAAATGAGACGAGGTTTGTGGCAAACCTGTTCGACGTCAGGGAGTCAGACACTAAACCGCTGTCTTTGGGTCAAGAGCAAAAAGAGTTCAAAGAGGCGGTGGCATCCACCTACGTCGAGGAGAAAAGGTGGGAGTTGGGTCGCTACATCCTCGCCTTTGTGGCCCTTCTGCTTTTAGCCGAGTGGATTCTGTATTGCTTAAGGGCGCGCTCGGCGTTAACATAAGTTATGGACCTACAGTTCGAACAGCCCATATTCCTTAAGCTCCTGTTCTTGCTTCCCATAATCTGGGGGCTGTCCTTTCTGGCCTTCAGACGCCTGCCCCTCTGGAGGATAGTGTCCTCAGCCTTCCTGCGCAGCCTTGTGCTGGCACTCCTTATACTGGTGCTGGCGGGTATCCACCGGGTTGATGAGAAACCCAGTGACCTTGCGCTGGTCTTCTGCGTGGACGTATCAGACAGCATCAGCCAGGAGAACAAGACCTGGGTGGCCGACTATCTGAAAGAGATGGATAAAAAACTCGACGACGACGACAAGAATATCAAACGGGCTCTGGTCGTGTTCGGTTCGGATGCCAGAGTCGCCTCACCGATGGCCGGAGGTCTGGAAACAGATTATGGTGAGCTGGAACTCGATACCACACGCACCAATATTGCCAACGGAATGCTTTCCGCCCTTAAACTGTTTCCCGAAGACAGCGTCAAGAAGATGGTTCTTCTTACGGACGGTAATGAAAACCTCGGCAGCAGCGTGCTGGCTTCTTCTATAATAGAGCAAAAAAATACCCATGTTTATACCGTAGAAATCCCACCCCCTCCCACCGTGAAAGAGGTACTTATAAAGAAACTGCTCGTACCTCAGGATGTAAACCATGGAGAAACGTTTGACATAAGAATAACGGTTGAGAACAGAAACGATTTTCCTGTCGAAGGCAGTGTCAGCCTGTCTGAGGGCGAGAACCTCCTCAGTCGATGGGAACTTAGTTTTCCCGCCGGGTTCAGCGTATTTGAGATGCCCTATAAGGGAGAGGAAAAGGGGTTTATTGAATTTCATGCCGACCTTGAGCTTGACACGGACGCCGACACGAACGACGACAATAACCGTAAGCGCGCCGCGGTTAACGTGGTTGGCAAGCCCCGCATACTCTACGTCCGTGGAGACCCGAGCAAGAGGGCCTTCTTAGCCGGCGCTATTGAAGAAAAGGACGTTGTAGTGGAAATGGGGGGCATAGACATTATCCCAAAGACTTTGAACGAGATGCTGGAGTATGAGTGCATTGTATTCTCCAACGTTCCCGCCAGTGCCGTAAGCCGGGACCAGATGGAAGCGGTGAAGACTTATGTGCGCGATTTCGGTGGCGGGTTTATTATGGTGGGAGGTGAGAACAGTTATGCCCAGGGCGGTTACAAGAATACCCCGATAGAGGACGTGCTTCCTGTAAATGTGATTGCGGGCGCCACCAGGAAGGAGAAAAAACCCAAAAGGGCCTCTATTATACTCCTTGTCGACAAGTCAGGCAGTATGACGGGCAAGAAGATCTTTGCCACGAAGAAGGCCACGATCGAGTTGTTGAAGCAGCTCAAAGAGGGTGACCAGGTCGGGCTGATTGCCTTTGACGTAGTACCTCACGTTGTGATAGAACTGGGGCCGGTGCAGAAGATATATGGAAAAGACCTTCTGGCCAAGCTTAGCACCCTTAGCGCCGGCGGTGGCACGGACATATTTCCTGCCATGAAAGAGGCATACAACAGATTGTCGAAGAGCGGAGCGAAGGTAAACCATATTATTCTTCTCTCAGACGGCAACACGAGGTCCGTTTACTACAGCTACGAGGCCTTGATGGACAAATTAAAGAGGGCTAATATATCTATTTCCACTATAGCCATTGGCGGCTGGCTCGTGAACACCCGTTTGCTGAAGGACATTGCCAAAAGGACGGGGGGACAGTTTTATCGCCTGAAGAATATAAACGAACTGCCGCGGCTGGTGGTTCTGGATGCTGATGCCGCCTTGACAAGGGCGGATTTCCACGAGGAAACTTTCATTCCCCGTATCGATCCGTCAAGTGAGATACTGAAGGGGTTTTCACAGGAACAGATACCGCCCCTGCAGGGATATTCGTTGACCAGAGCCAAGGCCAGTGCCGAAGTGCCGGTGTTTACCGAGATAAAGGGTAGACCGGACCCTATACTTGCCAACTGGCGCTATGGTCTGGGAAAGTCGGTTGCCTATACCTCGGATGCCGAGGCCCGCTGGTCTTCAAAGTGGGTAAACTGGTCCAAATATAATAAGTTCTGGTCTCAGACGGTGCGCTGGGCCATGAGAGACAAGCCCAAGGGAAGCTATGTCTTGAAGGTGGACGAGAGTGAAGGGAAACGCGACCTTATCATAGAATCTGGAGGAGACTGGACGGAAGGTACTCAGCTGCAGGCACGCATAATCTCCGGCGACTCCGGGGAACGGGAGCTGAACCTCAGGCAGATTGCGCCCAAGAGATATACGGCGTCACTTGAGGGGCTGAGTCCGGGGTCATACACAGTAAATCTCTCCCGGCTTGAGGGCGGCAAGGTTGTAGACCGTGTCACAAAGGGCGTACTTGTGCCGACGAAGAAGGAGTTGGCTTCTGTGGAGGACGCGACACGGGGGAATAACACAGGGCTCCTGGAGACAATCGCGCAAAGAACCGGGGGCAAATTTAAACCCATGTTTGAGGATATAACCGCTAATACGGAGATGATATTTTTGACCGAAGACCTTTCCAAGTACCTTATCCCCATAGCCATGGGCCTGCTTCTCTGTGACATTGCAATTAGAAGAATAGGCATTGTTTAGGGTGGATACGATGAGACCCGTGACGAAGACGGCTTTTCTGCTTTGCGCTGTGTGTATCCTGGTGTGCGGCGCCATTACCCCTGTCCGGGGTGCCTCCCTGTTTTCAGGGCTAATCTTGTCCAGGGCTGAAGGAGGGGGGGTGAGGGTTGTTGAGATCTACCCGGGTTCCCCCGCGGCTAAGGCGGGGCTCAAGATTGGCGACGTGGTTACGGAACTGGACAGGAAGAGGATCAAGAAACTGGGTGATTTTGTGGAGATATCGCGCAGCCTGGATAAAAGTCTCCCTGAGGTTGAAATTAGGATAATAAGAGACGGCAGTACGCATGATTACGTAATAGCCTCGTACAGCGCGCCTGTTTATAAGTTGTGGAGGGTGAAGGTGGTGGAACCGCCTTATTCTGCCCTGGGTGGGGTATCGCTCATACAGTACTGGCTCGAAAAGGGCAAAAGAAAACTTATGGAGAGTAGAGGGAATGTGCCTGTCAGCAGGAAGGTTGCCGATTACAGAGAAGCAATCAAGTACTTCTTCTTTGCCTTACACTACGCCCCCTCCTCGGTTGATGCCGGGCTGATGGTGGCAGATACATATAAAGGACTGGGCGAACTCTATCTCTCCGAAGGCTCTTTGCCGGATGCTCTCGAGAGTTATGCCGAGGCCGCAGAATTCTACAGTAAGACCGGCGATAAGGCCACCAGGGAGAAAGACCTTAAAAGGGTTTTGGGCGGTCTCCAGGATGTCGAAGAAAGACTGTTCATGCTGCTCCCGCAGGAAAAAGGGTAGAACACCACCACACAGGAGTTAGTTGCCACCGGAAATGAACACTAGCTGCCTAGAACGCCATTTAGAGCTTGTTGCCGTAGACCCGCGTAAAAGCTACTCCAAACACTTATGTCCTTCTGAGCGAAGCGAAGAATCTAACATATGGTGTCTTTTGAAAGAGATTCTTCGGTCGTTCCACTCTCTCAGAATGACAAACAGAATGACAAACATGCAGGGTCTTTCAGGAAACTTCGTCAAGCAAATATCCTTATGCCTGATTCTATTCCTTGTCGTCGGCTGCGTCCAGAATGTGAGGGAGATACCGTTAAACAGGGAAGGGATGAAAGACATAAGGACGGTCGCAATACTTACACCGACCACGAGGCCGGACATCACCATGGACACGATGTCCGACGACAGGTTTCTTATGATGCTTTTCAGCGGGCCCGCAATAATCCCTATACTTATGAGCCAGGTGGCGATGATTGACGCGAAAAGACAGGAGAGCAAGGAATTTAACGCCCTGACCTATGACGTGCACGTTGGCCGCATGTTGAGAGAAGACCTCTTCAACAAACTCAAGCGACAGGCACGATTCCACATAGTACCGCCTGATGAAGTGGACGATAATATTACCGTGTACAAGCTGGAAAACAAGTATCCGAAGACGAAGGACGACTACGAGATGATTGCGAAGCAGTTGGGGGCGGACACAATAATAGAAATCGACGTCTTAACCTATGGTGTGAATGACCCCGGCATATTTGCAAAGCCGCATAGCCTGATAATAGCAAAGGTGGTTATGACAAGGGCGAGAAGCAATGAGGTACTGTGGCAGACAAAGATAGGACAGGCACTGCCACAGGATAAAAAACTCGGCTTTGATTACGAGAAGTACAGGGAGGATAACGCCAGGTTACTCAAGGAAGAACTGGACACCCTGTCAAGCATGCTCTCAGAGCAGATAATCGAGGCCCTGGGCTTCGAGGCCATGATACCCACCGCGCAACTCCTTAAGGAACCCCCGCCAAAGTAGCCATTTCGGATTGCAGTTACCCGATTGTAGGGGGGCAGGAAGAATGGCACAGCGCCTTTTTTGTATAAGTCCTCATAACACCACAGGATAGGACTAATTGAGACAAGACTTAAAATGGCGCAAATGGCGGTAAAATCACCTATTGGACACCAGAGGCCATTCGGAGCTAACTCCGGCAAAACCCCATTCCATCTGTTTGTTGTCGATTATTTAATTCTCCAGCCCAGAGAACATTTTTCCATAAAAGCGTTGCGTAAACCTGCAAATGAGGATAAATTATAAATACAAGGTTGATAAGGCAAAGCTTCTTTGACATGTTTTTGAAAGGAGGAAAATCGTGGCAAAGGCAATAATACCTTGGATTATAACCTTGATAGTGTGCATTTCCCCGTCAAACCTTATCGGCAGCGAAAAGTATGCGCCACCTACCGATCCGGCTCTCCCACCATCGGACATGAAGCTTGATCTTAAAAGAACAGCACTCGTGGTGACCGACCCGCAAATAGATTTTCTCAGCCCAGAAGGAGTTGCCTGGGATGTAGTAAGCGAGAGTGTTGAGGAGCAGAATACGGTGCAAAACATCGGACGTTTGTTCGCGGCAGCCAAGAAGGCCGGTATCACAGTGGCAATCTCGCCGCACTATTACTACCCGCCAGACAAGGGCTGGCAGTTCGAGGGTGCACTCGAGAAGCTGATGCACAACATTAACATGTTCGACAGGCCTAGCGCTTATAACTTGGAAGGTTTTGAGGGCTCAGGTGCCGATTTTATGCCAGAGTACAAATCATACATCTTCGACGGCAAGACCATCATCTGCTCACCACACAAAGTGTATGGCCCTGAGCAAAACGACCTTGCCCTACAGCTACGCAGGATGCACGTCGACCAGGTGATCCTCGCAGGTATGTCTGCGAATCTGTGTGTAGAGTCTCATCTGAGAGAGTTGTTGGAGCAGGGCTTCGAGGTCGCGGTGGTCAAGGATGGGCGCAGGTTGTGGGGGGGGGGTAGAAAGATTGACTCACTTCAGATTTGCTCTATATGGCGTAGTTAGCAAGAGATACGATGACTTGAGTGAAAATTAAAAATGGCGCGAATGGCGGAATTTTGTCGGTAAAATGGGGAAAATTGATGGGAAGAATGGCCGATCCTGTTAAGCTATATAGTGTACTCACCATCAGTGTCTATTACTCGTGTTAGTTCTTCTAGGCTGGTAACGCCCGCTTTTACTTTTTCTAGTCCACCCTGCCACAGGGGCTTCATCCCATTACCAACCGCCTGTTTTGTGATGGCAAAGGAGTCCTTTTGGGCCATCACCTGGGCTCTTATAGCGTCGTCCACTACTAGGAGTTCTCCTATAGCCGTCCTTCCCCGATAGCCACTCTCCATACATTCCTCGCATCCCACAGGCCGATACAATTTGTGAGGGCTATCCAACATATCTCTTTTGACAGGGGCCGCTTTCGGGTTATTGGAGAGCCGCTCGGACTGGTTTGCCAGGGGTATTTTACTGCTATATTCCTCTTTACAGCTGTGGCAGAGGGTCCGCGCCAGTCTTTGTGCCAGCACACCAACAATGCATGAAGATAGAAGGTAACTCTCTATCCCCATATCCTGTAGCCTGTTGAAGGCTGCAGCAGAACTCTTGGTATGAAGTGTAGAAAAGACGAGGTGGCCGGTTAGGGCGGCCTGGATGGCTATCTCTGCGGTCTCTCGGTCTCTTATCTCTCCTACCAAGATGACATCCGGGTCATGGCGGAGTATATTCCGCAGGGCGGAGGCAAAGGTGAGATTTATTTGCGGGTTTACTTGCATCTGACTTGTCCCGTCCAGACTGTACTCCACAGGGTCTTCTACTGTTACTATTTTTACGTCAGGTAATTTGATCTCATTGAGTATAGAGTAGAGGGTGGTAGTCTTGCCACTTCCTGTGGGACCTGTAACCAGTATCATTCCCTCAGCCTTCCTTGACAGTGCCCGAAAGCCTTTTAATATCTCCTCACGGAAACCCAGCTTGTCCAGCTCCAGGCAAATTGACGAACGATCCAGTATCCTCAGCACCACCCCTTCCCCGTAGATGGTGGGGATCAAAGATACCCTTATATCCACCTCTTTTCCCGCCAGGGGCAACTTTATTCTACCGTCCTGTGGCAGCCTCTTTTCTGCTATGTTCAGCTTGGCCATTATCTTTATCCTGGATATAATGGCCGGGTATAGCCTTTTTTGAGGGGGAGGGAAGTCTCTGAGCATCCCATCCACCCTGTAGCGAAGTCTGGTGTTTTTCTCAAGCATTTCCAGGTGTATATCACTGGCGCCTGTTTCGACAGCCCTGGTTATAATGTTGTGGACGAAGCGGACGACGGGCGCCTCTGAGGCCATATCCTTTAGCTTCTCTATATCTTCAGCAACCCCTATCCCTACATCTATACCCCCTATCACACTGTCGGGTTCCTTTTCTCTCTCCGTCTCATAGACTTCATCAAGGCCCTGTCGGATGTCCCTCTCACTACCCACGTAGATGTTAAACTTCTTCACATTCAACTTTGCCCTGGCCGTATGGTAAAGGGTTTCAACCAGGGTAATGTCCTCCGGGTGTGCAACTGCGATATCCAGCTCTCCGTCTGACAACCTTAGGGGAAGTATCTCGTTACCACGGAGAAAGTTGTATGGTAATTCCTCCAGGAGAGGGTAGTTCTCCTTCCTCTTTTTCTTCCATACAGGGAAATTGAACCGGATACTTTGTGCATATCTGAGGTCTTCCTCAGAAACCATGCCCAACTGCAGGAGTATCTGCCAGTCTTTCTGGCCCGTTTCCTGCCGTACACCTCTCACCCTCTCAATATCCAGCTCAGAGATTTTCTCCTGCTGGTGTAGAATCTCCAGCAGACTCTTTCTTTCTTTAATCTCTTCCAAAGTACTTTACTCCCAGCTTACTATGTCCGCAGCTTCTCCTTCGCCGCCTTCATTTCTGTTAGACCCATAAGAAACTATCTCATAGTCGCCATACTCACCAGGATAGCTGTAAATATAGGATTCCCCCCACGGGTCGTTGGGTATGACCCTTTTTCTCAGATAAGGCCCATGCCAGTTAAGTACGTTATCGGGTCTTTCTACCAGGACCTGGAGCCCCTGTGCCTCTGACGGATATTCTCCCGTATCTAACCTGTACGTCTCAAGAGCCGTTCCAAAAGACTCTATCTGGGCACGGGCGATAACGGTCTTGGATTTGCCTATTCTCCCTATCAACCTTGGCGCTACTATGGAGGCAATTAAGCCTATGATGGCTACCACAATCAATATTTCCAAAAGTGTGAAGCCGGCTCTCCGGCCAGTAATCAGTTTTGAGGGCATATGAACCCTGGTGAGTTCACCCGCAAGCAACTCCATGCTGTGGCCTGTCGCCTGCGTCGAATCTTCGCGCATTACGGTCTTCATAGATATCTCCCTAATGGTATCTGCACGTTGGCATGCTGCTTAACGGGTCAATACTTATTACCGCCCTGCGTTTGTGCTTATCATTAATGTAAAGCCTTTGACTTGTGTTCCTGCCGCTAGGAGAGAACACGGCCAATGTGGAGTCCTTACTATCTAAGGGCAGGCTTAACCGCAACCCTTTAGGGGCAGGAAACTCTCTGCCATCCGACCTCGTCAGTCTATTCCCTTCCAACTTCAAACGTAGTGTATCTCCTTTTACCACGGCATCCAGATGAGACCGCCTAAGAAAACTAATGGTTAACACTACTCCCCTCCTGAACTCCATGGCACCCATAGTGGACACCATCCTGGGCACACCCAAACCCAGAAGGGCAAGGGCTATGCTTAATACTACTAGCAGTTCCAGCAGCGTAAACCCACAGACCTGTTTATATCTGATGCGAAGCATAAACTCCACCCGGTATGCAACCCGTTCTAACCAAAGCGTAAAGCAAAAGAGCTCTTCTTCTTAATTCCCTTATTTCTACCTCTTGAAAACGTCCACAGTATCGCTACCGGTAATGGACTTACCTGAAATCGTTTTGGCCTTCAGCACGCCTTTCACATCACCCGGCTTGAGTCCAGCCTTATTTGTCATAAATGAAAGAAGCTTACCACACTCTGTAGCTAAAAAGCAAACTTCATGGTGTATGGTAATCAATAACCACAAGATTAAATACTCTCCGTGAGGCTGAAGATAGAGCTGAGTAACGATACTACTATAACGCCAATGACCAGCCCCATGAACAATATAAGCAGCGGTTCCAGGAGGGTGACAATCCTTTTGACCTTTTCCTCCAGTTCTCGGTCTTGATTATCTGCCACCTTCAGGAGCATCTTATCCATACAGCCTGTTTCCTCTCCTACCGCTAATATGTGTATGTTTAGCCCCGGGAGAAACCCCCTCTTGGCAAGTGAGGCAGTAAGACTCATACCCTGTCTTACTTCAGTCCTTGTCCTATTTATGCAATCTGAGAGGTAGGTATTGGTAAGGGTGCTCTGAACTATCTCCAGGGATGGTACCAGTGGGAGTCCGTTTTCCAGTAGTGTCCCCAGGGTGCGGGCAAACCTTGAGGTCTCCATCTCCCAATATACATTGCCTATGTAGGGCGTCTTTAGTTTGACACGGTCTACCTTTCCTCTTATTAACCTGTTCCTTTTAAGTGCCAGTATATAAAGTATATAAAGTAGCAGTAAGCCCAGCAGGACGGCCCAACCATAGCCGGATATGATTCCGCTTATGCCTCCGAGTATGTAAATAGGCAAAGGGGTAGGCATATCCATGCTGTCAAAGATCTCTGTAAAGGTAGGGACTACAAACGTCACAATAATTATTATGGCTAGTAGGCCGGTAAAGAGGAGTATCAAGGGGTATATCAGGGCGGAAATTACTGCACTCCTCATCCTTTCAATTCTTTCTTCATACTGTGTGAGCCTTTTCAGTACACCCGGCAGTACGCCTCCTTCTTCGCCGGCCCTGATCATACTGATGTGTACAGTGGAAAATATCCCGGGGTAATCAGAGAGCGCATTGGCCAGAGAACGACCGGCCTTCAGTGAACTGAGAACGTCCTCCAGTATAGCCTTAGTAGCTTTGTTCTTCTGGGTGTTGGCCAAAATCCTGAGACTCTTATCTATCGGGACACCTCCCTCTAATAAGGTGGCCAACTCCCTCGTAAACAGATAAACAACCTTCTTGGGTGCACGTCTGGGGATGTTCTTACGTTTCCTGCCGGTCTCCTTGACTTTCAGGACAACGTAACCCTGCTTCTTTAATTCTTCTACTAGCTGGGCCTTATTTAGGGCATCCCTCTGTCCCTCTGTCACCCTGTTGGCGGTACTTATGACCTGATATGAGAAGGTTTTCATCATAAAACCATATCAACGGCAACCTTCTCCTCTGACGCGTGAGGAGTCGGAAGCTCCCGAACTTGTTTTATCGGTCCTCTTACTTCCAAGACTGCTCTTCCACTGATAGACCAGACGTAGCCTCATAGAGTTCAATGGTGAACGTCCTTCCATCCGATGACATGTAAACCCTATCAGGTTCAATGCTAAATAGTTTGTATCCGCCTACCTGTTCTCCCTCCCTGAAAAGGCGCGTACCCTTCTTATCTTTTATTAACGCCATTTTAGCGCCACCAACGATAGCTACACCAATGAGCGTTAGCCCTGACTTTTTAGCCAGACCCCCGTCCAGCTCTCCTTCTGCGTACTGCCGGTTCTTCTGGAGTGGCCCTTCCCATTCCTTTCTGTCGGGAGAAAATATATTTCCGGAGGTGATGCGTGTGTAGTACGTAACGTCTTTCCTTGAAGGCGTCTCTATGACTTCCACCTGGCTTCCCGGTCCTTCTATATCCGCGGCTTCAATCTCTGTCGGCAGCTCTACCCGGGCTAAAAAAAACACAACATCAAAAACCACCAGCGCCAGGACGGCTACTGAAAGACCTATGTTTACAAAGGCGGCCGAGCCCTTCCAACCTCTAATCTCTCGCGTGAGGACAGGTCTCGTCTGGTGAAGTATTTTGTTCTTTCCCGGTTCCATTTTTACCTACTTATGAGGGCAAAGGTATCCAGGGTGGCAGCAAGACTGACACCCTCAGCCCCGGCCAATTCCTTTATTTTCATGTCCTTTATGTAACAAGTAAAGTTATCGTTATTCTCAAGCAGGTAAATAAACTCCTGCAATTCTTCTGCCCTCGGGATATACTCCACTTTCAGGTCAATCTCCAGTTCCAGTAGAAGTGGGTCTTTAAGCAGCACTTCTTTGTGTACAAGGTCACTCTTTGAGATTACAAGATTGCTCTGGGCCGAGATTGTTTTAAGAAGTCTAGGTATCTCAGTCAAGACACGCCCCTCATGCGTAGCCACTATGAGATGGATGTTTCCCAAATGCCCAAGACCAGATGCCTCTTCCTTTACGATTTCTTTCCTGCTGAGAACACCCTGCAATTTTCGCAACAGGATGGTTTTATCTTCAAGCGCAACGTACTTTTCTTGGTTGCCTAAGGTAGCCACATCATATAAGTAATAAGACATGACGACCAGCGCGATGATGCACACTACCGATACCAAAACCTTTTCTCTCTTGGTTCGGGTGATATAATACGCTCTAGGATCTTTCATAGGTTTTCTCCCGTAAGAGATTGCCCTTCAAACGAAAGTGCTCCATGCCGTCCTTGTCCTTTACTACAGGGGGAATTAACTCCACGTTTGAGAAAATAGGCGCGTCTTCCAGCAAGAGCATCGTCTCCGACAGAGAGGCGGCAAACCCCTCTATCTCAAAAATGTTCTTCTTTACGGAGAGTTCTTTTATCCACGTGTTCTCAGGAAGGATGGTGGCTAACTCCAACAAAATATCAGCCCTGGAGACATAGCCCTTTTGGGAATTTGAGACGGCATCCAATGCTTTCCTGGACATTGCAATCCTGTTTAACTTCTCCAAAGCGAAGGCATGTCCCTTCAGCCCCGCTATCTCCGCATCAACCATAACCAATCTTCTTTGGTCCCTTATCTGGGAAATCTGGGGTATGGTAACCAAAAGAGAAAGGATGAGTAGTGCCAAAGATGCCAGATAGAGATTCTGATAATTTACCTTCCTTTTTGACGGCCTCAGGAATTGGAAATCGTAACTGTGGCTATGTGCCTCATAAATGGCTGCACCTGAGCTTTCCCAAGAGGGATCCAGGTACGCAACGGACACCTGCTTTGGAATGACATCTATGACTTGCCGTGGAAGTTTATCATCCTCAAAGCCTATCGCGAAGACAGCACTGGGAGGTTCCTCACGCAGGTTTTGCTTCAGTTTCTCTTCGTTACAAACGTGCGTCTCGACAAGTACGCCCAAATTATAAGAATTATAAACATATTCCCCATCCCCAATCCGGTGTAAGCATGCAACACCTTCACTCTTCCTGTTCAGCATGGGGAGAAATGCCAGGGGTGAAGGAATGACGCGCGAAGGCCTTAGCCCCAATATTTCAAGTCTACCAATAACGTCATCCAGCTCTTTTCTGTTTATTGCGAAGAGGTAGACCTTTCTTCCCCTGACGGATTTCCTTGACCTGTCAAGTGAGTTACACGGATACAGGTCAAAGTAGGCCTCCCCAGGTTTGAACGGGAAGAGGCTGTCCAGTTGCGAGCCAAGAGTTTTTCTCAGCTTTTTAAGGTCCTGAACTTCTACGTACAACTCCCTTACCGTAGTCTTCTCCCTAGGCCAGGACAAGATAACGGGTTTTTGTTTGCCTTTTATGAACTCAAGATTTGACCTCAGTTTTGAGGCGTTCCGGGAAAGGAAATCCTTTACAGTACCAGACTTGAATTTTGTGCCAAAGCGTTTGGTCGCCTCACAGACAAAGAGGTCGTTACCCCATAGAGCCAACCCAATGAAGGAGGGAAAGAAGGTGTTTATACGTCCGCCCGAAGGAGACTTCTTTTTATTCTGGGTATACTGCAACGATTTCTCCACGCTTTTTGTCCACTAATAACCTGTACTGACGCATAGTGGAACCCTGAGAACGAATACTTATGTAAGGGGAATTGGTGGTCGTCATGAGTGCACTGGCCTCTTCAAAGTCCATTCCTGCCACTCCAAAGCGGAAGAAAATGTCCTTCAACTCATCAATGTTTTTTATACCGCCTTTTTCCTTAACAAAAGCGACCAGCTTGCCTGCCTCCTTGGGTTTAATTCCCAGTACTGCGTGGACAACTCCACTCGAGGCACTATTTATATTAATCTTTAACTCTTTACCCGAAACAGTTAAATCTTCCTCTATCCTCTCGTAAACCCCCGGACTCACCCCCTTGACCAGGGTGAGTTCTTCCAAAGACTCCAGTGGACCATTTCTGTTGGTGTAAGGTTCCGGCAGCGATTCGTAGAACTTACTCTCTGCACCCTTCGGTTCAGGAAAATCGTCCTCATCCAACCAATCTAATAAAGAATCAGTTATAACTTCTGCTTCGCCCTTTGTAACCCCCCTGACTTCCAGCAGCCTCTTGAATATCTCCCTGTTATCCTCATCCAGAAAATTGATGTTTAACCTCCCTTGTTCATCCTCAATAAAGACATCGTATCTTCTGCCTCCGAGTTCCAGACTATAGGGTTCATGTCTGGGTCTCCAGTAGTCTTTTCTGCGCTCTTTTTCTGAAACACCCTCAGGCCCGGTTTCTTTTGGGCTCGGCACCGCATCATGTGTACCATCCATCTTCCCAGGAAGTTTTTGTAAGGCAATAAAGCATGCGCCACGAAGGTTATAACTTTCCTTCACGTTTTCCAAATACGCCCTTTCCAGCTCGGTGTTAATCCTTAGATTCTTTGTAAGACTCAACAAGACGAGCGTTAAAATCACTATTGTCCAGAGGACAAAAAAGAGGACATAGCCACTATCGGCGCAATAAGGTCTTGTTTCTCTTTCTCTTGTACAAGGGTCAGTTTTAACGCTCTGGGAATGTGTCGTTCTTCCACCCATTCGCTCTCCCACGGGTTCTTGCCCTCCGTTACAGCTCCAAGGTATTCAAATCCAATCTTATCATAACCCTTTAGTAACACTAATCCCTCAGAACCCTTCTCTTTTTGGGCCTTTCGTGCAGTCGTAAATCTCTTTTCTTTATATATCAGGCGATACTTACTCCCCTCTTCCTTCTTTACGGTGTAGTGAGCTATAACGAAACCTTTTCCCCTGAGATTTAAACGCACAGGGGTGATAAAGCTCAGGTCCCTCTTTTTGCCCACAAACCCGGCGCTTCTCGAATAACCCGGGGGGATAGCGGACACCTGTTCTCTCCAGAATTCCAGTGCGGAGGTCTTTCTGAGGTCTCCCTGCAGCAGCTTCTCTCCCCTAGCCATGAGGCGCATGGAGGATTTGATGATGGCACCGGATGCCACGATGAGGAAAACACCTATGGTCAATGCCACTAGCAGTTCCAGGAGAGTGAAGCCCTTAATGCTATGGAACCGGGCTTGGGTATCATTTCTGTACATGGACGCCAAGTAAATGAATCTTCGGTAAAGTCACATCGTAAACGAGGACCTTTTCGAACTCTTTACTGGTCCGTTCCACCACCTTCCAGGGCAATCCCTCGCTCGTCTTACCACGCCATACCTTTTCATCGCCCACCCTCTCAAACCGGTCTCCCAATATACCCAGGAAGGCCTCTTCTGTCTTATTAATGGCCGCGAAAACCGTCTTGTTACGCTCCGTCAGCTTTCGGGTGAGACGAAGATTGTCGGCCACAAGGCCAAGAAGAACAGCTACACATATCCCCATCAAGGCCACCCCTACCAAGACTTCCATCAGGGTAAAGCCTCTACGGGAGCAACACCTTTTCCACAAGGGATTTTGTCTTCCCACTGCGCAACTTTTCAATGGCCTTCAGCTTATTCTCAAAATCCTTCGTTACCTTGTCCGCCTCTTCCGGATTGCTCACAATAGTGGGCGTCAATATCAAGAGGAGTTCCGTCTTCCTTGTGATGACCTCCCTGGACTGAAACAAATTCCCCAGTAGAGGGATGCGGTGTAAGACAGGTACACGCTTTACGACCTTCTCCTTCTTGTTTTCTATAATACCACCTATTATTATAGTCCGCCCGTTTTCCACTACCAGCGAGGTACTGGCCTTCCTGGCGGTAAAAGCCGGAGTATCGAGTCCTGCTGAAGCAGCTTTTATAACAGAGGTTACCTCCTGGCTCACGTCAAGTGTAATCATATTGTTCTCGCCAATCCTTGGGGTCACGCTGAGTATAACACCTATATTCTTATACACGACGGTATTCGAGGTAACAAACTCCCCGGGCTGAGAGGGAGAAGGTTCTTGAATTCTCTGGGTTAATATGGGCTCTTCCTGGCCTACCTGTATAGTGGCCGTTTGCTCGTGACGTACCAGTATTCTGGGGGTAGACAACAGCTCTATGTGAGTAGTCGTGTCTAACAAAGTGACGAGCACGTCTAAATCCGAGTGGAGAAAGAAGGCCCTGGTTCCCCTCGGGAATTCCGTCTTAAGCGGACTTGGTATAGTCGGTCCCAGGCCTACAGAAACCCCATCCCTCAACAGGCCATTGTTTCTGAAAAAGTACTCCACCCCGTAAGCCAGGTCATCATTGAGGGTCACCTCTGCAATGAGCACCTCTATCAGCACCTGTTTGGGAGTTGCATCCATCACCTCAATTATTCTGCGAATATTCTGGTAATCCTGGGGAAAGGCCTTAATTGCCAGAGCGTTACTCTCCGCATCAGGGATAACCTTAACGGGACCTACCTGACTCGATTGCGCACCCATGGCTGATATCTCAGTAGATTCAGCCCCCGTAACTCTTGCCGGTCCCCCCTCCTCAAATAGCTCGTTGAGAACAGCTGCCATAGATTCAGCTTTCTTGTGTTGCAACTTGTATATGTAAAGTTGAGCCTGCCCGGAAGACTTTACATCCATATTATTTATCCAAAAATCAACGGTCGGTAATATCTCAGGGTCGGTCACTGTCACCAGGAGCTTATTGGTATCTGTCAACGGAATGAATCCAAGCTTGGCCGCAAGCCCTCTCTGTGAGCCGCCAAGGCTCTTGGTCAGAGACTTCAAATCCTTGGCTAAATTGGATACGTTTACGTATTTGATATCGTAAAACTTTACGGCTTTGCCGGCAAAAAACGGGGTATCAAACGTATTTATTATAGCCACCAACCGCGTCATGTTGGACTCAGTGTCCACTACTACTATGGCATGGGAATTGTTAGGGGCCATCGCCAGTCCGGCGGGCGTCATGAAGGCCCTGAGCGTAGGCATTAGGTCTTGGGGGGTTATGTAGCTCAAAGGGACTACCTGAGTTGTAAGATTAACGCCGCCTTTTTCTACCTTTTTCCCAAAGCTCAAATGCCCCAGCTCCATCTTTGCCTTTTCCAACCTGGTCACTTGTATCATGCCATTTTCCTGCACCAAGGCAAGGCCATCGACATTCAAGATCGTCTGGAATATGTTTAATATCTCCTCCTTATAGAATTGTCCCACCATGCGGAAGGTGAGCTTTCCACCCGCCGTTTCGTCTATAACGTAGTTGACTCTCAGGAGGTCTCCAAGCAACACTTTCGAAACTTCTCTAACGTCGGCAGCATTAAAGACCAGGGACACATCGAGTTTTTCACCCTCGCGGGTAGGTAGGATTACCTCCGGGGCATTTAGTTCCAGGGGAAAGGTAGATTCTGTAGGTTGCCCCGTCTCTTCTGCGGCTTCTTCCTCGGTTATCTGCCACTCCCACTTCTCCGGCTTTTTAGATACCTTGGAAGGCGTGGAAGGTTTAGGAGCGTCTTTGGCAACCGGGGTAGACTTGTCCTGTTGTTTAAACGGACCGACACACCCATAGATGGAAAAAATCATAGGCAGAAGAAATACTAGACACAAAAGCCCGCTAGAGCGCATTTCCACCCCTGTCAGAAACAGTTATAAGGTAGTGTCCGGCGTGTCAAGGAATGTTAATCGTTATTGCACCAATTGTAAAGGAGAAACCTTTAAAAAGCCCTGAGGGTGCCTGGGCTTCAAGGAAGAACTTGCGTGTCCCCCCTGCACGGAAGCAGTAATCAGGAGCTTTAGCCTGGTCTCCTATTTTTATTGATTCTTCGTGGACAACGTCCTTGTATGCTTCCGCACGATCCCTCTTGTTGTAAATGTCCCAGCCGAGGAGTTTAAATAACTGATTGATAAATTCCAGCCGAACCTGGGTTTCGTTGTACCGGCCAGATTTGTACGCTTAGATATTTCTAAAATATAAGCTGCTGGTTAAGGCTAACCAAACAGCTTTTTTATAACTGCAAAAATTTAAAAAATTATATGCCAGCAGGAGATCCTTAAGGCCCAAAGTTTGCGGGAAATACAATATGGAAGTGGTCTTGAATAGCCACACCGGCTCCGTTTTCCCAGTCGTTTGGATTTAGAACTTTTTTATTAACTATATCGAGATTTAATAATTTACCTAGATGTGTCGAAAATTGAATATCTGTAAATTGAGGTAGTCCTACACTTGGAATATTATTTACAGTATCAACAATTACATATTGTTTATTATTGACATATACAAATCCGAGTCTGCCTATTACTTGCGGAGGTATTCCTAATGATGTCAGGTAGTTATGGTTTGGCCATGTTATAGGTGTTGAACCATCTCCTGTGAACTTCCATATATGTAAAATTACAGGTTCACCTGGAGGAACTGTTATCGATGAACTTCTGTTATAAAGATCGTCATGGGCCAATCCGTAATTCATTCCGTTAATACTCCATTGATGTACTGTTTCTGAATAACGGTTATACTGATTGGCATTGCTGCCTTCAATGTCCTGGTAGTAATTCCATGGAAATCCTGCAATTCCTCCAAATGTTTGGTCATTCTGGCCCCACAGTCGCGGATTATATAGAACACCTCTGTTGATTGCAGTCTCAATGAGAGCCAGAAGTCTTCCAGCTGAGTTATTAGGTTCTGTCATTGAAGTACCTATTACCATTTTACTTGAAAAAGCATTTTTTCCTGTTCCTCCACCTACTGTAATTGGTGTACCATCAGCTTTAGCTGACAGAGATCTAGAACCTGAATCCCAGCTAAAATCTGTATATGTCCATTGGCCTGATTTAATAGAAAGGTCTCCTAAATTATTATAATTGGGAAAACCGATATCCATTGCCTTATCTAGTACTGTTGTATTGTCTGGCAAATAGTGTTGAGGAGCTAATGCCCTTACAATATTATTGGAACCATCTCTAATTATTGCCCCTGCTGAGTTGAATGGTGACGGTAGATTTGCAAATTTTTTCATTATAAAGTCTCTACCTACATCTCTCCAGCCAGTTTGTCTTGTTTTAAATTCCAGGGCCATAGGCATGCCAACGGCATCAACTGAGGTGTTCTATATAATCCGCGACTGTGGGGCCAGAATGACCAAACATTTGG